>CAMATG010000212.1 GCA_945860645.1 Candidatus Sulfopaludibacter sp. SbA3
TGGCGGTCGCGCGGAAGGGCGCCGAGGGTACGCATGTTGTGGAGCCGGTCGGCCAGTTTGACCAGCACGACGCGGATGTCCTTGACCATGGCGAGCAGCATCTTGCGGACGCTTTCGGCCTGGCGCTCTTCGCGCGAGTAGAACTTGAGCTTGGCAAGCTTGGTGACGCCGTCGACGCAGGCGGCGACGTCATCGCCGAACTGCTTGCGAACCTCTTCGATGGTGACGCCGGTATCTTCGACGACGTCGTGAAGAATGCCGGTGACCAGACAGGTGCGGTCCGTCGTCATGTCGGCGAGGATGTGGGCGACTTCGAGGGGGTGGACGAGATAGGGCTCACCGGACTGGCGTTTTTGGCCGGCGTGCATGCGGAGGGCAAGCTGGTAGGCGGCAGTGAGAGGGGAAGAATCTTCCCCAGGGTGGGTGCGTTCGAACTTATCGAGGAGGGTTTGGAAGAGCTGTTCGAGGACGGGTTCAACGGGGACAGAAAGGGGCTTCCCGCTCGCGGACAGGTTTTGCGACTGATCAGACAACTTGGCCGGCTGGCTCACCGTATGTGACCCCTATCCTTACAGGGTACACACAACAGGAGCCAGCCGGCCATGAAAACAGGAGACAGAAGCGAAGATTACTTCGACTCGGCCTTGATGCCTTGCGAAGCCTTCTTTTCGGCTTCTTCCGCTTTGCGCTTCTTGGCGTCCAAGGTCTTCTGCACGAAGTCATCGGCCATTGCGATTTCCTTCTTGTAGTCGTCGGTGGAGTCGGCCAGATCGGCGAGTTCGCGATGCATCAGATTGAGGTAGGCAAGAGCGTCGTCATAGTTGGCGTCAACGGCGACAGCCTTCTGCAGAGCGACGATACCATCCTGAACGATCTGATAGTTCTTAGCCTTGACTTCCTCACGCACCTTTTTGTCCTTGAGCGGGCCCGGGTCTTCGGGCTTCATGCTCAGTTTGGCGCGGGCTTCGCCGCGAACCGGGTAGGCCTTGCCCCAAGCGATAACGCCGAGGGTGTAGAGGGCTTCCTTATTCTGCGGGTCGACCTTCAAGAGGCGCTCGTTCCATTCCTTGGCGATATCGAACTTCTTCTGGTTGTAGTAGATCGAGCCGATGGAGGCGATGGCGAGCTTGTCGTTGGGATCTTTTTCAAGCACGGCTTTGAAGTTATCTTCGGCCGCCTTGGCGTACTTGTTGTTCTCTTCCGAATCGGCGCCAGGGATCCACTGACTCATATAGGCGGTGGCCAGATAGAGGCGAGCGGTGGCAAATTCGGGATCGAGTTCGATGGCCGTCTGGAAGTATTTGACGGCTTCGGCGTATTTGGCGCTCTTGTACTCACGGACACCCTTGTTGAGGTTGTCGCGGGAGCGAAGGCGGTTACAGCCGGCCGTGGAGAGAAGCAGGACCAGAGCAGCGAGTGCGGTTGTGGCGCGTTGGATGTTGAGTTTCACGCGAAATCTCCTTCGAATACAAACTGGTCCGGATTACTGACCGGCTTCGATCTTGGGCGTCATGAGCCCGACCTTATCAATGCCGGCGCCTTTAGCGGCGTCGATCGCCTTGGCCACCGTCATGAACTCAAGATCGGGATCGCCCTTGACGAAGACGACACGTTCGGCGCGGGTTTTGAAAACTTCCATGAGACGCGGTGCAAGCCGGTCTTCCGTGACCGGTTCCGTGTTGATCATCATCGACTTATCCTTGGCGATAATGATGACGACGGTACGGTCCTGGTTAGGAGGCGGAGGCGGCGCGTTCGGAGGAGGCGGCTGCGGAACGAGTGCGTCCAGGCCTTTCGGCGTGAGCGGCGTGATAACCATGAAGATGATCAGCAGCACGAGCAACACGTCGATCAGCGGCGTGACGTTGATATTGGCGGCGGGACCACCGCCCGAACCGCCCATGTCCATTGACATAGTAGTGCTCCTTAGAAATGAGGTCGAAGAAAACGTGCCGTCAAAGAACTAGATACCGGCGGGAGGCGCGGCGGCGCCTTCAGCTGCGCTACCTTCTTTGATCGATTCCGTGAGCAAACCGAGCTGGTCCACACCGAAACCGCGAAGGTTGTCGATGACTTCCACGACGCGCTCGTAGCGGGCGCGGGAATCATTCTTGAGGTAGACGGTTTTGTCGAGTTTGGCGGTGAGGCGATCTTTCACCTTAACGCCCAGATCACTGAGGTTGTTGAACTGGTCAGAGCCGAGGTAGACCTTGCCATCTTTGGTTACGGAGATGAGAATGGCATCATCCTTGTCGGCGGCCTGCATGGCAATCGGGTTCTTGGTTTTCACGAGTTCGACGCTGATGCCCTTGGAGAGCATGGGCGTAATAACCATGAAGATGATGAGCATGACGAGCATAACGTCCACCATGGGCGTGACGTTGATTTCGTTCATGGGGCCAGTCGACTTAGCTACTTTTCTTTTGTGGTAGGAAGACATTACCTTCTCCTTTTTTTCCGGGCTAGCGGGCGGGGAATAGATCCCCCGCCCGGGCACGGGATTCAACTCGCCAATGGCGGAAGGGGAGAGCGGAACGGAAGAAGCTTAGTGCTTCGCTCCGGTCTTTTGCATCCGCTTGATGAAGTAGTCAACCAACTCGGAAGAGGAGTTGCCCATTTCGACGGTGAACGATTCCATACGGCCGTTGAAGTAGTTGAACATCATGACGGCCGGGATGGCGACGAACAGACCGATAGCGGTGGTAACCAGCGCTTCCGAAATACCGCCGGCGACGGCGCCGAGACCGGTAGACTTTTCCGAAGCGATGCCCTTGAACGCGTTGATGATGCCGACGACGGTACCGAACAGACCGACGAAGGGACCGGTGGAACCGATGGTGGCCAGCGAGCTGATACCACGCTTCAATTCAGCGGACACAATCGCTTCGGCGCGTTCGAGAGCGCGGCGGGAAGCATCAATGGTTTCGCCCGAGAGTTCGGTGGAAACGCCGTGGGACTGGAATTCCTGGAGACCGGCCACAACGACCTTGGCCAAGTGGGATTTCTTGTAGCGGTCGGCGATCTTGATGGCTTCATCAAGTTTGCCTTCCCGAAGAGCGCCGGCAACGGCAGGCGCAAATTTGCGCGATTCGGTGCGTGCGGCGTTAAAAGCAATCAGACGATCAATCATGACGCCAATCGACCATGCGGACATGATGAAGAGGGCGATGACGACGAGTTTGGCCAGCCAGCCCATCTGGGCCCACATATCAGCGGGGTCGAAAGAGACTGGAGCGCCACTTAACATCAGGTTGAGCGCCCAGACCTGCATTTGAAGAACCATGATTTTCTCCTGCGAGTTGAATTGAATCAGTATGCCGGAAGACCGGCTAGTTGGACGGTCCCCTTTCGGGTGACCGTGGTGGCCGTCTGGTATTGACGGCCGGGTTGGGCGCTTTCAGGCGTTTTGACGCGCCTGAAAGCGTGAGCTGCTTTGACCGCCGATGAGGCGGCTGACCCCGGCCCGGTGGCGCCGGAATCGAAACTTGGAAACCGAAGCCTGCTTAATTGCTCAACGTGAAGTTCACGTCGATCTGGGTTTGCACTTCGACCGCTTCGCCATTGAGCTGGGTGGGTTTGTAAATCCACTGGCGAACCGCCTCGGTAGCTGAGGGGATCAACAGCGGGTGACCGCTGACCACCTGCAAATTCTGAATACTGCCGTCCTTGGCGATGACCGCGTTGAAGCGGACGGTGCCTTGGATACGGGCTTGCTTGGCGAGCGGCGGGTACGTGGGCCGCACCATCTTGGCAATGTTGGCTGCCTGCACGTTCCCGCCGACTCGAATGCGGCTCGGGGTTACGGGCTTGGGCTTTTCAGCCGGGGGAGGAGGGGGCGGGGGCGGAGCAGCCGTCGGGACGGACCCGATGATGCCACCGATCACACCTCCACCGACGCCGCCGGGAACGCCACCAGGGACGCCGCCAACCACGCCAGCCACGCCGGACATCGGAGGAGGCAGTTCCTCTTCCTTAATCATGGCGATATCTTTCGGAATCGTTTTGGGTGCCACCAGGCGGCCCGCGTCAAACTGCCGCGGAATGACCTTCACCACTTTGACAGGGGCGGCGGCCGGCGGGGGCGGAGGAGGAGGCGGAGGCGGAGGCGGAGCGACCAACATCGAGGCCAGCTGCGTCGGCTGCAGGCCTTCGAAGAAGATCATAGGAAGAATGACGCCAACCGCGATCAGGCCGGATTGGATCAGGAACGAAATCAAGACGGTGAACGGCTTATTTGTTTTGCCTGTTCCATCCACAAAAGTTTGTTCGAACATTTCCGCATTCCTTTCAACCGGAAGAAGTTCCGGCACGAAATTGTGGGGCGGGTAGGCCCGCCAGGACTACTGCAAATTACTTGACCGATTTGGCTTTGGCGGCAGCCACCGGAGCGGCACCCGCGGTTGGCGGGGTGTTGCTACGACGGGCTTCCATCCAATCCCGCCACCAGATGAGGATTGGGCTGGCAATGAAGATCGAAGAGTAGGTGCCGACGATGATCCCAACGACCAGGGCGAAGGAGAATCCGTTCAGAACGGCGCCCCCGAACAGCCACAAGGAAACGGCGGTAATAAACGTCAGACCGGAGGTGAGCAACGTCCGGCTCAGCGTCTGGTTGATGCTGGCGTTGACAACGGTGTCAAACTTCTCCTTGCGCATCATCGGAAGGTTTTCCCGGATGCGGTCGAAGACGACGATGGTATCGTTCATCGAAAAACCGACAAGGGTGAGCAGTGCGGCAATAACGGTGAGCGAGATTTCCTTGTCGAAGATCGAGAAAAGGCCGATGGTTATGATGGTGTCGTGGAAGACGGCGATGACAGCCGCCAACCCGTAGATAAATTCAAACCGGAAGGCGATGTAGACGAGCATGCCGGCCAGGGCCAGCAGCGTGGCGTTGAGCGCCTGGGAGCGAAGTTCCGCGCCGACTTTGGGGCCAACGAGATCGAAACCGCGCACCTGATAGGGAGCCACGTACGCTTTTTCCTTCAACACGCTCAGCACCTGCGGGCTAACTCCATTGACACCTGAGAGGCTGTCAATGTTCCCGAGAAGCCCCCTCTTCTGCGTGTCGCGGAAGGTGGTGATGGCCTTGGAGAGGTCCTGCACCTGCTGCTCGTTCATGCTGGCGGCAACGGGCCCGCGCAGTTCGTCGGCAATCTTCGCCGAACCCACATTGCTAAGATCGATTTTGCCGGCAACGCCGCCGCCAAAGTTGGAGGAGAGCGTGTCGACCACGAGCTGCCGAGCGGCGTCGAGCGCCTTTTCATCGCGCAGTTCGGTGGAGATCAGAACGTCATTGGTGGTGGTGTCCCGTTGGACAACGATCTCGCCCGGAATCTTGGCGCTCAGCGCCACCCGGATCTGATCCTCACTCACCGAGTTCTGGAACCGCACGGTGGTCACCGTTCCGCCCTTGAAGTCAATTCCGTAACGGGGGCCGCCCTTCACAATCAGGCTGCCGATACCCGCCGCGGTCAAAACCAGGGAGGCGATGATGAAGGGCCATTTCTTGCCCAGGAAGTCGAAGTTCGTGTTCTTGAAAATTTCCATGAAGTACTGCTAGCGGTCGCCTTGACGATTGGACACCAAGTTCGAACAACTAGTTCCCGCTGATCTCAGAAAAAGTATCACAAATTGTTTACTGCACACAAACACCGGCAGGTACTGGGCCGGAGGACGTTTATCCAGTACCGGCAGCCGGTGTCAAAACTCAAAACTCAGATGCTCAACGTGGTCAACTGCTTGTCACCCGACAGTTCCCAGTCAAAGATGAACTTCGACACGAAGACCGCCGTGAAGATGTTGGCAATCAAACCGACGACGAGCGTGACGGCAAACCCTTTTACCGCCGTCGAACCAAAGGCGAACAGGAAGGCGCACGAAACCACGGTGGTGACGTGCGTATCGATAATCGTCAGGAACGCTTTCCCGAAGCCCGCTTCGACGGAGGCGATCACGCCCTTGCCGTTGCGAAGCTCTTCGCGAATGCGCTCGAAGATGAGGACGTTGGAGTCGACCGCCATGCCGATCGTCAGAATGAATCCGGCGATGCCCGGCAGCGTCAGCACAGCGCCGAAGTAGGCGAGCGCGGCCAGCAGGATGACGGCGTTCAGGATCAGCGCGAGGGTGGCGTTGACCCCGGCGCGCTTGTAGTAAACCAACATCACCAGAATCACCACGCCGACGCCCACGACACCGGCCAACAGGCCATCGTGAATCGAATCGGCGCCGAGCGACGGGCCAACCGTCCGTTCTTCCAGGTAGACAATGCCGGCGGGCAGCGAACCGGAGGTCAGCGTCAAAGCCAGATCGCTGGCCGAGGTCTGATCACCGATACCGGTGATGCGTCCGGAGTCTTCAATTTTGCTCTGAATCGTGGCGACGCTGAAAATCTTGTTGTCGAGCACAACGGCGAGCTTGTTGTTGATGTTTGATTCGGTGAAGCGGCCGAAGCGCTTAGAGGCGTCCTGCGACAGAGTGAAGGACGTTTCCCACTTACCAAACTCGTCTTGCGAAGGACGGGCGTTGCGAAGGTCGCGGCCGGTGACGACGGCGTTACGGCCGAGCAGCCACCAGGACTCACCCTGCGAACCCTGCTTCACGCGTTCCTGCGCCAGACGGGTGCCGAGCGGCAGGACGCCACCATTCTGCGCCAGTGCCTGCGCACGGTCGCTGAACGGGCCGCCGCGCACTTCGGTGATTTCCAGCATGGCCGCTGCCTGCAGAATGCTCTTGATGCGGGCCGGATCGTCCACACCCGGCATCTGCACCAGGATTTCAGACTCGTTCTTCGTACCGCCGCGCTGCTGCACGGTCGCTTCGGCGAGGCCCAGTCCGTTGATGCGGTTTTCGATGGTGCGCATGGAGCGCTCCACCGTGTCCTTGCGGAGAACGCCCGCTTCGGTCGGCTTATAGGTGAGCTTGAAGTCAGACCCGGAAATCGAATTCAGATTCCAGGCGGCGAAACGCGAGTTGACGACTTCGCGAAACGCGCCCACTTTGTCGACGGCGATGCCTTTGGCGATGATCTCGATCGTGTCGGCATCTTCCAGCCGTTGCGGATCGTTGCGGTCCAGCACCCCGTACGGGACGCCATCCTTCTGCAACTCCACCTTCAGCCGTTCAATCGTCTGGTCGGCTTCCGCCTTGAAGGCGTCCTGCACCTGAACCTGCAGAACCAACTGGCTGCCGCCCTTCAGGTCGAGGCCGAGGCGGATGTTCTCGTTCCAGTTCTTCGTCAGTTCGGCACCACTCTTGGGGATGCCGATGATGCCGTAGACACAGATCAGGATGATCACCAACACGAAAATTGCTTTGTTACGCAGGGTACTGTTCATTGGGTGTTGCTCTTGTTCGAATTTCTTTACGAGGAAGCGGAGTTTGGATTTTGAAGCGACGCGACCGCACTGCGCGCCATTTGGAGTTTCACGTTGTCGGGCTTCACCTTGATCACAATGGTGTCGTCGCTTCCGATGTCGACGATCATCCCGACCAATCCACCGCTCGTGACGACGATATCGCCCTTTTTGAGATTCTGCAACATTTGCGCCGTTTGCTTCTTCTGCTTCTGCATCGGAAGGAACAGCAGGAAGTAGAAAATCCCGAAAATTGCCACCATCGGCAGGAAGCCGAGGATGGAATTCAGTGGTGAAGATGAGACGAAAAGGCTGAGTATCACTCGGTTCCTACTACCGTTGCGGTGCGGTTCGCGCTAAGAAGTTGTGGGAATTCCCCAAGCAAAATAGACTGCCTGATCCGTCTCATGATGTCAAGGTAATGCCGCATATTGTGGAGAGTACCCAGTACGGCAAACAGGATTTCTCCCGCCAAAAACAGGTGCCGCAGGTACGATTTGGAGAAATTGCGGCACGTGTAACAGCCACAGGCGGGGTCCAACGGCCCCCGGTCATCCCGGTCTCGCGAATTTTTTATGATGACGCGGCCCTCGGATGTAAACAAACACCCGTTACGCGCGTTACGTGACGGCATGACGCAATCCATCATATCCACTCCGCGAGCCACGTATTCAATTAATTCTTCCGGCTTGCCCACGCCCATCACATAGCGCGGCTTTTCTTTCGGCAACAACGGCGTCGTTACCTCCGTCATCGCCAGCGATTCCTCCCGCGGTTCCCCCACGGAAAGCCCGCCAATCGCGTATCCCGGCGCGTTCAGCTCCAGCAATTTCTCCGCGCACTCCACGCGAAAATCTTTGTTCATCGCACCCTGCACGATGGGAAACAACGCCTGCTTTGTTTCGAATTTGCGGTAGTGGCGGAACGCTTGTTCGGCCCAGCGAATCGTGCGATGCATGGAGCGCCGTACCTCCTTTTCCGAAGGGGGTGGGTACTCAAGGCACTCATCGAGCACCATCATGATGTCCGATCCGAGCGCCCGCTGGACGTCGACGGTCGATTCCGGGGTGAATAAATGTTTGTCGCCGTTCAGGTGCGAATGGAAAACCACACCCTCTTCGGTGACCTTGCGGATCTTGCTCAGCGAGAAAACCTGGAAGCCGCCGGAGTCGGTCAGAATCGCCCGCGGCCAGCGGACGTATTCGTGCAGGCCGCCGAAATCGCGGATCAGTTCATGCCCGGGCCGCAGGTATAGGTGGTACGTGTTGGCCAGGATGATCTTGGCGTCCAGGTCGTGTTCCAGCTGCGCGGGCGTGAGGCCTTTCACCGTTCCCTGCGTGCCGACGGGCATAAACACAGGGGTTTCGATGGTGCCGTGCGGCGTGTGAATCAGCCCGGCGCGCGCGCCGGTGGTGGGGCATTGGGCCTGCAATTCGAAGTGCAGGCCCTCTTTGAGAAGGGGGGGATTAGAGTCCACGGTACTTACGGAGATGGGTCGCGTCCTTGATAAAAATTTCGCCGCCGGTCAGCGCCGTATGGGCCCAAACGGCGGAGTCGGCCACTTTGT
>CAMATG010000213.1 GCA_945860645.1 Candidatus Sulfopaludibacter sp. SbA3
CCCCGGAACCAGTGTCTGGCTGTCAAGATACTGGGTGAATGTCGGCGTGTAGCCCACACCGCTGATGAAGTTAGCCGGCAGGCTCCTGAAGCGGCTGCCACTGTTGTCCACGTTGGTGATGCGGCCGAACATCACCTGCAGCACGGTGGTCGGGCTGAACGAATGCACCCACGATGTGCCAATGTTCAGGGCATCGAAAGTGCGGAAGCTGGCAAGCGCCGGGCGTCCACCGGAAGATGTCTGGTCGAGATTCGACGCACTCAAGCGGAAGAACATGTTGTCCTTCGGACCCAATACCCGATCGATTCGAACGCTATACTCTTCGTTGTTCTGGGCTAGCGGCGTCGGGTCGATGGCATTGCGATCTGCCGTGATGATTGGACCAGCTCCGGGAAACGTCGTCTTCCCAAAAAGCACGTTGCCAGGGATGATGCGAGTGGCAGGGATGCGGTTGCCAGGGAAGGGATCGCGAATGAATCCGGTTCCATTGGGGTTCGGACGCGTGGTGCTGGGGTCAAAGATCTGGCGCGTTTCATCGCTCAGATCTCCGGTGTAATTGGCAGCGGTCGGAACGCGGAAGAACGAATTATTCGCGCGGCGAAACCGCCAGCCCTGATAGCTTCCATGCCAAAAGGTGGTGTTCTTGCCATTGAAGATTTTGGGAATCCAAACCGGACCACCGACGGAAGCACCAAACTGGTTCTGACGGAACGGCGTGACGGCCGGCAGGAAAGTGTTGCGGGCATCCGCTGCGTTGTTGCGCAGGTACTCCCACATCGAACCATGCAACTTGTTGGTGCCGCCTCTGGTTGCCACGTTGATGACACCGCCCAACGATCCACCGAATTCGGCCTGATCGTTGTGCGATTGCACTTTGAACTCTTCTACGTCGTCAATGATCGGATTCACGGCCGGAGTGCTGAGCATCAGGCCTTGATTCGTAATGCCATCGAGCGTCCAGAAGTTGGATCGATTGGTTTGACCATTGATGGACGGAAAGATGAATGCGCCAATCCCAGGATGCGCAAATCCAGACCCGTTGTTTTGTGACACACTGACCGGCGCGACGCCCGGTGTCAACGAAAGCAACTGTGTGAAGTTGCGACCGTTCAGCGGCAGATTTACAACCTGTGTTCGCGAAACCACGGCGCCCAGTTCTGAGGTGGACGCTTGCACTTCCGCACCAACTGCTTCGACGTTCACAGACTGTTCGACAGAGCCGACTTCGAGAATAAGGTCAAGCGTTGCAGTCTGGTTCACCGCCAGCGTGAACTGCGAAAGTTTCGCGGTGCGGAATCCGGCTTTGGCTACTTCGAGCGTAAATCCGCCCGGGTTGATGTTGAGAAACGTATACGATCCTGCATCGTTTGAGGAAGTGCGGAGTTCGACGTTCGTTGCGGGGTTTCTCAGCGTCAAAGCAGCACCGGGAACAGAGCTGCCAGTGGAATCCTTGACCGTGCCGTTGATGACCGCGCTGGATGTTTGAGCGGAGACGCAGGGGACGAGACCGAGTCCGGTAACGATGAGTAAAGCCGATATTCGACGGTGGAACATGAATCAAACTCCTTATTACGTTGCCTGTCCGTGAGGATGTCGATCAACCTCCCACCCCCCAGCGGCAATCTTGCTCATTAAATACCAGTGGGAGGCAAAAGTCAAGCGGCTCGATTCGTTTTCACGCCGTTGCTGCGCGTGAACGTCAACATACTCGCCGCCGAATTGCCGGAAGCCTGCACCAGCAGGATCGCGGATGCGATGTTGGCTATTTTTGCCCAACGTATCGAAAAAGTGAAATTGGCGGGGTCTCGGCGATGATCAGTCACCCTCAGCGCGCCTGGGCAGGGGGTATCCTTTCGCTGTTGTGTCAGATAGCTGCTGTTGTGTCAGATAGCTAAAGAAGGTGTGTCTCTCTTTTCTGCCCGTTTTCTCTCTCGGGCTCCCTGTCGGGCGCAGACACCGAACCGAAAGGGCCAACTACAAATCGCGTATCATCGGAAGTGCATGCGCCCAAGCCTCATTCTTCTGATGCTCTCAAGCGCCGCTGGTCAATCGCCACAGGTCTGCTCAGCTTGTCATCCCAGGCAAACAGAGGCCTTCCGCAAATCCCCCATGGGGCTTTCCCTGTCGAACGAGGCCGGCAGCGCAAGCCCTGCACAATTCACACATTCCACCTCGGGAACCACATTCGCCGTAACTGGCCGGCAGCACTCCGCCCAACGTTCCGGATTGGAGGCTACTCACTCCATCGCCTTCACGATCGGATCCGGAAGCCACGCGCAAGGCTTCGCCGTCTCCATCGGCGATCGTTTCTTTCAATCGCCCATCGCCGCCTATCGCGAGCATGCCTGGAACGTCGCGCCCGGCTACGAAACGATGGTCGCGCCGGATTTCAATCGCGCCATCACAGCAGAGTGTTTGATGTGTCATTCCAGCGGGGGCTCGACACGCCAGTCGATTACTTGCGATCGATGCCATGGCGATGCATCGGTGCATCTCGGGAAACACACCCGACAAACCATCGTCAATCCGGCGCGTTTGCCGCCAGCCGAACGCGACAGCGTCTGTGAGCAGTGTCACCTCAACGGCGAGGCGCGCGTCCCAAATCCTGGCAAGGATTTCAGTTCATTCCAGCCGGGGCAAAAACTCGAAGACGCATTTTCCGTATTTGTCTACAATCGCGCCAGCGTCGATCTGAAAGTCGTGAGCCACACGGAACAGCTCAATCTCAGCCGCTGTCAGATCGCAACCGGCAAGCTGTGGTGCGGCGGATGCCATCAAGTACACGCCGAACCGATCTCCGTTTCCGCGCAGTGCTCAGGATGCCATGCGGCATTGAGCGCGAAGCATCCGCCGACCGCAGCCAGGTGTGAATCCTGCCATATGCCCAAGCGCCCCGCACGCGATGGAGGCCACACCGCCTTCACCGATCACCGCATTCAGAAGAGCTCTGCGGTTTCTGGCAGCACAACTGCAACGTTGCGCGCGTGGCGTGAGACTTCCGACGCCGCCGTGAATCAGCGCAACCTGGGACTCGCTTTGCTGCAAACAGGCGAACGCGATGGATCCGAACAGTTCCTCAACCGCGGCCATCAATTGTTGGCCGAAGTCTTTCCCAAATTCTCCAAAGATCCTGAGGTGCTCGCCGGTCTCGGCATGGTGCTGTTTCTCAAGGATCAGCTTGCGGACGCTGAAAAGCTTCTCCGTGCAGCCATTGCATTGCGCCCACAGGACGCAGGTCTCCAGGAAAGACTGGGCGTCGTACTCAAGACAATGGGCGATGTCCCTCGCTCTGCCATCGCGTTCGAAAAAGCAATTTCCCTCGACCCGTCAAGAGAAGCCGCGTATCACCAACTGGCGGACCTGCAGACATCCTCAGCGAAACGCCGCGCGATCCTCGAACGCTATCTGCGCTTCAATCCACAAAGCCTGATCGCGCGAGAGGCGATCGCCAAGCTACCGCGCCCCTGAAACCTGCTTCAACAGGCGCCGCACAAAATCATCTTCAGGAAACAGCTCGACATATCGTTCCAACGCCAGTTTGGCCTCCGGAAACTTCTGCAGCTTGATATTGCGCAGCGCCAACGACTTGTGAAGGTTGGCGGAATACGGCGCGACTTCGATGCCTCGCTCCAGCACCTTCACCGCTTCATCCAATCTCCCTGCCAGGGCCAGCGCCTCGCCCAAATCCTCGAACGTCGGTGAGGATTCCAGGCCCAGAGCCACTGCTTTATTCAAATACCCAATCGCTTCGTCGATCGACTTCGCGCGCAACGCACGCCGCCCCAGCGACGCCCAAACCAATGGCTGATCGGGACTCTTCTTCGCCGCCTCATCCAACACCGTCTGGAACCGCTCGTAGTATTGCGGTTGCCGTTCCAATAGTTCGCCATAGGCCTGCAAAAGGGTCACGAGCGGAAGGGTCTTTCCCGCGACCCGATTGAAGTGGACTACATCCGGCAAGTCCTTCGTAGTCTGCGCAAACGCGGATGCCGGCAGCGGTTGATCCTTCGTGCGAACAATCCGATGATTGGTCAGTGCCGAATGCGCAATGAAACCAACCTCGCGCTTCGGCATATGGCAACCGACACAGTCACTGGTCTTCGGTTGATGGGTCGCCGCCAGTTGCGTCTTGTGGCAACCAACGCATACCGCGCGATAGTCAGTCTTCGCCGCGTGCGGATTGTGGCAACCGATGCAATTCATGCTGTTCTGCGTGCCGGCGCTGCGCTGGAAGCATTTGCTCAAACGCATTGACTCATGATGCTCCAGCAAGTCGACATCGGCCGCAACCCCGGGCGTCCGGGGGATCTTAAAAATCGCCACCGTCTCGTTGAGCACTTGACCCGGTCGAAAGTCCTGCAGGCTCTTGCCAGGTTGCACCACACGAGTATCGCCGCCCTGGTGGCAATTCATGCAGACATCCTCGGCTCGTTCTGCCGGAAGCCGCGATAAATTTACGATGGCAGCCTTCGCACCGCCTTTCCGTACATGTTCTTTACCTGGTCCGTGGCAACTCTCACAACCTATCGACAGCTCATCGAACGGTGGATCCGCGTATTGCCCGTTGCGGCCCGCCACAGGATTCGGGCGCCCGCTGTGACAGGCGATACAAGCCCCTGCAATCGGCCTGTTGAAGCCATAATCGGCGAACTCGTAGCCTGGCGAAAGCCCCCAACTCCTGGCACGGCTGTAATAAGAAAGCGGAGCCTGAAACAGATGATCGCCACGCCGCACCGCGAAGCTCAGGCCATTGACGCCAGACCCAATGCCATACGCGAGTTCGTGCACGTTGCGGAAATCCGCACCGACTTCCGATTGATACAGCTTGCCGTTCTCGGCGTATACCTCAAAGCTGCGCTGAAACTTCTCGTTGCCGATTGTGATCTTTTGCGGCGCAAGTTGGAGATGCTCAACCGTGTGGCTCGCCGCGCGCCCCATGGCCGTCCTGCTGTAATCGTCGAACAGCTTCTTGTGGCAACCTGAGCAGACGGCGGAACCGACATAGTCCCCCGCAGCAGCCAAAGGCAGCGCTGTCACTACCAGGAACGCAACTGTTCGCCAATCCATTGTGTCGTCCGTTCCGCGTGGCATCCCAGGCAGGCATTGGGGCTTTCCCTCTGCCCAAACCGTTCGGTCATCGCCGCATCCGGCCTGTCGTCAATCTGATGGTTTCGCGCCAGAAACAAAAGGCCATTCATATTCTTCGGCATATGGCATTCCACGCAGCGGCTCGCTGCGCTCGCCGGCGGATGCTTCGTATGTTTCACTCCAGTATACGTCGCCGCATGGCACTGCAAGCACATGCGATCGGGCTCACTGCGAAACTTCAGCGAGGTCGGATTCGTAGCAGCATCGGCCGGATGGGGATCGTGACAACTACCGCAATGCGCCTCGCCTTTTCGAAAACAGGCCGAGCGTTCGAACGCCTCAACAATAAAGGTCGTCTCGCGAAATCGCCCATCCCGATAGAAAGCCTTTCTTGAAAATTCCACGTAGGGTCTCCGCTCATAGCGCGGCGGAAACACCTGCGGACTCCGCATGACACTCTGCGCATGGCACTGCGCGCAGACCTCCACAAACGCACGGTTGCTGACCTTCGAAAACTGCAATTTCGACGGTTCCCCCGCCGCATGCGCCGCCGAGGGTCCGTGGCACATTTCGCAATTCACGCCGGGTTCGGAAAAGCTGTTCTCACGGACCTGGCTGGTGTGGCAAGGCGCGCAGTTTTGTTGATACGATGTGACGCGCCGCATCTCATGAAACGCCCCTGTATCCGCGCGCTCGCTCCCTTCCGGATCGATCGTCTTCCAGTAGTTGAGCCATTTCTTTTCGAGTAGGTTGTACTGAATCGGCAGCACATGCAGTTCTCCGGTCGCGGTTCGTGTGGCGTAGGCCTGCTGCCATTTGGATCCGATTGTGAAATCCACCGGGAACCGGTCCCACTGGCCAGTCGCGCGACGAACGTCAATAAAGAAGGCATCGCGTTGACGCGAAGGTTTCGCCAGGGCAGGTCCTCCGGATTCTCGATAATCTCCAGCAAACTCGCCAATCACATTCGCGGCTGCGACCGGACGCAGCATCCGCGCCATCCCCGTCTGCTGCCACGCCGCATATTGTGCCGTATGGCATCGCTGGCAGGCAGCGGAACCCGCATAGGCTTGTTGCGGATCGGCCCTGCGTCGCGCCGACGAAATCACCCGCCGCTCTTCACCGACGATCTGCAACGCACTCTCACGCAAGCTATCGCGAACCGGATTCCACTGCTTATCTGGCATTCCAGCGGGTGCCGCGAATCGGTCCAGATAGTCGAGAACCGCCTCCGCATTGGCAACCGCAGCCTTGCGCTCGCCACGCTTCGCCTGCAGGATCGCCATCGGGGCCAGCAACAGTGGATTTTCGGGATAGAGCCGCAACGATTGCTTGCCGTAATAGATCGCCGCAGGCAGATCGTTCATCTCCATCGCCGCTTTGGACGCGGCTTCCAGCACCTGCGCCAGAAGCCACGAATCCGGATACTCTCGCAGGAACTCCGCCGCCAGCGACCGGCGCACCAGCGGAGTGGTTTCCCGATAAATCTTCAGATAAAGCTCACGCTCCGCAGCTCTTTCCACTTGATCCAACACGCTGGCGACTTTGCGATTCTTCTTATCGACAACCGTGTCCAGATCCTGGCCAGCCAGAATCGAAACGCCCAGGAGTACCAGCAAACAGCGCATATTACTTCTTTTTGGCCGCCCAGGGAACTTCGCTGACGATACCTGCCCCTTCACGAATCGTCACCAATCGATCCACACCCACCGTTTGAAACGACTGCGTCCCGCCGTTAGTCCAGCGCACCTCAATCTTGACGCTGGTTTCCGCACCCAGACCAAAGTGCAAGCGCGTATCGTTGACGGAAACGAAGCTCGATTGCGCCAGCACTTCCTGGGCCTGCTTCCTGGATCCGTAGTGCACCGTCACGCGCGATCCGATCGCGCTGCGGTTTGTCTGCACACCAATCAGCTTGACCTTGATCCAGTGACCGCCGCTCGAAACATCGTTGCGCAACAGAGACGGTGTCTCGTCCAAATTGATGACCACGACATCGATGTCGCCATCGTTGTCGAAATCCCCAAACGCGCAGCCGCGGCTCGAGTGGGATGCAGCCTCGATCCGCTCCTCGAATCGGCCGCCGCCGAGATTGCGAAAGGTGACCGCAGGCGTGCGGTAGGGGTACTGTGGCAGCTTCGCTTCCACCTCCGGATAAACATGCCCGGTGACAAAGAAAATGTCTGGATCGCCGTCATTGTCTAAATCCACAATACCCGCGCCCCAACCGACATAGCGGGCCTCCACAGCGAGTCCGCTGCTGGTCGTCACATCGTCGAAACGCATCGGCCCCAGGTTGCTGTACAGGATATTCGTGTCATCCGCGAAATGCGTCTTGAAGATATCGAGTCTTCCACTCGCGTGAATATCGCCCACTGCGACGCCCATGCCCGCTTGCTCGCGCCCATCGTCGTTCAACGCAACACCCGATTCCAGGCCGATTTCCGTGAACGTTGAATCATGATTATTGCGAAACAGAAGGCTCGGCGTGGAATCACAGGCGACGTAGATGTCTGGCCACCCGTCGTTATCGAAGTCGGCGGCAATCGCCGTCAGTCCGTAGCTTCCCTTCACTTTGGCGATGCCGGACGCCTCGCTCACATCCGTGAAGGTTCCGTCGCCGTTGTTGCGGTAGAGCCACGATCGCCCGTGCGGCAGCCCCCGAGGACCGCAATTCACCGGAACACCCTTCCAGTTGCAATAGGATTCTCCGCCCGGCTTGGGAACGCGCGCCGGATCGAAATCCACGTAGCTGGTCACAAAGAGATCGAGATGTCCGTCGCGGTTGTAGTCGAGGAAGGTGCAGCCCGAACCCCACGCCCGCTGCGCCTGCACCAAGCCTGCCTCCCTGGTCACATCGCGAAACGTGCCGTCGCCGTTATTGCGATAGAGGACGTTCTGCCCCCAGTAGGTGACAAACAGGTCTTCGAACCCGTCATTGTTGAAGTCGCCAACCGTGACACCACAAGCCCAGCCCGTGCGCCGCAATCCGGCCTTTTCGGTCACGTCTGTGAACGTGCCATCGCGGTTGTTTTTGTAGAGACGATTCGTGGCGTCCGCCGGAGCAGTGTCGAGGCGTGTACCGCTGAGGATGAAGATGTCCAGCCAGCCGTCGTTGTCGTAGTCTAAGAAAGCCACGCCGCATCCGATCGTTTCCAGAAGATAGGTCTTGTTGGATGCGTCGCCGTAGATTGTCGGTTTGAGGAGGCCTGCTTGCTTGCCGATATCGGTGAATTTGGAGAGCAGCGGTCGTCCGGATGGTTTGCCGCGGGGCGCCGGGGCCACCGAACGCGTGGCGACTCCCTGGGCAAGCAAAGGGGCGGCTGCGAAGAGCAAGGACCTGCGTGTCATCAGATGAATCGTATCGTAACAGTTCAGGCCCCGGAAAGTAGCGGCGCCGGTACTGCCAAAACAGCCTGACCAAAAAACTTCTCAGAATCTTCGTTTTCTGCCTGATGCTCCGGAGTAAAACCTTGCAACCTAGATATTGGGGTGCTTCCAGCCGCCAGAATCGAGGTTCGATAACCAGTGCACAGCCTGACGTGCGGAGGCTGGAGCGTAAAAAGGAGCGACTGGAGCGTGAGAAGGAAAAGCTTCGGGAGAAGCTGACGGAGCGCGGCAAGAAACTGGGGGAGGCCGAAAAGCAGATTGCCGATCTTGAGCGGCAATCTGCTTTGCAGAAGCGGAACTCGACGACATCGTCGAAACCTCCCTCCTCCGACGGCCTTGCTGGTGAGCAGCGTGAGCGTGGAAGCAGCAGAAAGAAGA
>CAMATG010000214.1 GCA_945860645.1 Candidatus Sulfopaludibacter sp. SbA3
CGGAGCGGGAGGTGAAATTGAACAGCCCCCCGCCGACCTGGCCGAATTCGGCGGAGTAGTTGGAGGTCTGCAACGTGAACTCTTCGACGGCCTCGACGGAGGCCTGCGACTCGTCGGAGACGCGGCCATCGAGGGCGCTGGTGGTGTCCTGTCCTTCAAAGATGATCTTGAAGGTGCCGGCGGGAGCGCCGTTCACCTTGATGTTGTTCCAACCGTTGATGGAGGCGCCGGGGGTGAGTTGGGTGAAGCTGAGGGGGTTGCGGATGGCGCCTTGGCCGATCGCGAAATTGAGCGGGAGCTGGTTGAGCTGCTCGCGACTGATGGTCGTGGCGGCGGCGGCGCTTTCGGTGTTGAGCAGCGCGGCTTCGGCTGTGACGGAGACGGACTCGCTGGCCGTTCCGAGCTGAAGCACGATGTCGACGGAGGCGGTCTGGGCCACCTGCACTCGGACGCCTTTTTGCAGCGACTTGCGGAAGCCCTGCACTTCGACGGAAACGTCGTAGAGGCCCGCGCTCAAATACGGCGCGGAGAAGGCACCGGTCTGCGTGGTGTTCAGTTCCAGGCGGACGCCGGTGCCCTGATTGACGATGACAACCTGCGCGTTCGGAATTAGAGCGCCGCCGGGATCGGAAACGGAACCGGTAATGGTTCCTCGATCAGACTGGGCGAATGCGAGGGTGGAAAAAACGATTGCTGCCAACAGGGAGCAGAGTTTGTACATGAGTAGTGTTCCTGGTCCAAAACGCAGGACCAGGAACAAGGCTATCAGAACCCTGTTAGCGGCGAATGGTTACGACAACCGGGTCGCTTTGTTCGGCGCGCAAAATAGAGCGAACCTGGACGACGGCCGGGCCGGGAGGCAGGTTTTCGGGGATCTGCGCCGAGATTTGCCCGCGGGAGGTCTGGATGAGCGGCAGAGGCAGTTCGTTCATCACCACGCAGGACCCGCCAAGGACAGTGGGGGCGGGGAGCGTGCTGGCGGTGGCGGCATTGGCCAACAGGTTGCCGTTGATGGTGACGAAGCCGCCGGGGCGCAGGTTCGGCGTGCCGTCTTCGCTGTTGACGATGCCGCGGTTGCCGGCGGTGATCGTCGGCCGCGGCGCGGTACCGGTGGGATAGACGGGAATGACGCTGAGGCCGCTGACGCCGATGGAGTAAGCCAGGTTCTGATCGTCGACCAGGATCTGCCGGGCCGGGGTGTTGACGCGCGCGGCGCCGAAGACGCTGAACTGCGGATTTTCCGGGGCGACCGCGATGACGGTTTCCGAGCCGGTCTGGATGTTGACCATTTCCAGAGTGGCGCGGGCGTCGTCGCGGGTGACCGATGTGAGGTTCTGGCGGACTGGGGTGGTCATGCGGAGGAAGACGTTTTCGTTCATCGCGTAGACGCTGGCCACGTTGCGCTGGCCGTTGGAGACGATGGTCTGCGTGGGCGGCTGGCCGGGCGCGGCGGGTGCGCCGAACTGAGTGACGCCGGGGCGTTCCGTGCCGCCGATGACGGCGAGCGAGGGGCTGAGAATCAGGCCGTTGGCGAGGAAGAAAGAGCCCGCCGGGCCGCTGCTGGCCGGGCCGAAGTAGGAGACCGGCGCTTGATCATACAACTGGCGCGAGGCGGTGTAGGAATCGGCGATGGCGTCGTAGAGATAAGCGTTCGCGTTGCCGGCCATGGTGAGAATGTACTCGCCACCCGGGGAGGCCACCATGGAGATCGGCGCGCCGATGGTCACCGGCGTAATGCTGTTCGCCGGGCGGACGGTGGCTTGATTCCCGATGACGCGCCAGAAGCTGCCGTTGGACATCATGAACTGCAGGCCGGACAGGCCGTAGGCCATGGCGATGGGGCGCACAGGGGCCTGCTGGCCGATGCGCGGGATGGCCGGGAAGTCCACTTTTCCGGTGAGGCTCAACGTCTCCAGGTCGATGATGTCGATCGATTCGCCACCGGTGTTGCCGACGTAGAGTGTCTGCGCGTCGGGCGTCATGGCGAGGGCGTGCGGGAGTTGGCCCACTTCCACGGGAGGCAGAAACCGCTGCGCTTTGGTGTCGAAGATCTCAATGCGGTTGAACCCGGAGTTGGTGATGTAGATCCGCCCGCGCAGGCTGTCGAGCACCATGTCATACAGGCCTTCGGCGTTGTTTAGCGTGACCGGGAGCGGGTAGATGACGCCCCGCTGATCCCTCTCGCGGTAGTTCATGTAGACGCGGATGGCGTTGGGGAAATTGATGGCGTCGAGCGATTGGAGCGTGATGTTGATGGCCGCGCCGTTGCTGCCGCCGGCCCCGGTGAACAGATTCGTTCCCGGCTGGCGGACGACGCCGCTCCGGCCCGGTTCCATGGTGAAAGTGATCGTGGAAGGCGCCACACCGCTCGATTGCTGCATGACGAGCGCGGTGGTCGTGTTCGGAATGCTGTAGGTCAGGCGGCCCTTGCCCAGATTGGCGATCTTCACCGCAGCCTTGGCGACACCCTTGTTGCAGTTATCGACCGCTAGGAAAACCTGCGTCGTTTCGGGCTGCAGAATCGGATAGTCGTAGAGTGCCCCGACGGGCAGATAGAGAAGGCCGGATTCAGAGATGGCGAA
Organism: Candidatus Sulfopaludibacter sp. SbA3; assembly: GCA_945860645.1. Lineage (GTDB taxonomy): Bacteria > Acidobacteriota > Terriglobia > Bryobacterales > Bryobacteraceae. The sequence continues at coordinate 2,583 of CAMATG010000214.1, forward strand.
CACATCGTTGCCGTCTTTCGTACTGGCCATCGCGCCCAGGATCGATTCCTTCAGCCGGAGGCCGAGGCGAACGCCGAGGTTCGACGCCCCGCCGATGTAGAGCACGTTGGCGACGGGACGGGCCGTAGTGGCCGCGGTATTAAAGGCGCTATAGAGCGTCTTGCCGTCCAGCGAATAGGCGCTGCCGCCCAGGTTTCGCTGCACGTTGAAGCCAGGGTTGAAACCGTTGCTGACAAAAAAAGGAAAGTTGGCGGTACTCATCTGAGCGACCACCGCCAGCGTGGCGGTGTCGTAGAGGGTGGAGCCGGCCATGAACTTGCTGCCATCCGGGGACATGGAAAGGATGGTCGACTGCCCGGTCACGGTGCGGTTGCGGATCACCGTGCCGGAGGCCGTTTCGTAAACGAACAGCGTGGTCTGCGCCGTGTTGGCATTCTGGTTGATCGCCACCATGCCGACGATGAAGTTGCCGTCCGGTGTCGTGGTCAAACGGCCGGGAAACGCAGTGGCCGGGCGGCCGGCGAAGACCGCGGGCAGCGGAGCCGGCGTGCTGATGGTGGGTGGATTGGGGATGGAAAAAATCTGCTGGCCGGAGTTCTGCGTGCGGTCGAACAGCAGCAGTGTGTTGAGAGCGTTGTTAGCACCGGTCCCCTGTGTGGTGATGAGTACGCGGCCATCGGCTCCCACCGCGACGCCCTCGGGTTTCGCTGGCAGGCTCACGGTGTTGATGACCGAATCCGACCCCAGGTCAATCACGCTCAGCCCGGTGCTTTGCGTATTGGTGACGTACAGGTAGGCATTGTCCGGAGAGATGGCGGCCGCCAGCGGGAAGTTGCCCACCACGATGCTCTTCATCACCTTGCGTTCGCTCAAACTCAGCACGTCGATCCGGTTGGCCGTCGAGTTCACCGAATAGATGCGGCCGCGCACTTCATCAAGGACGATGCCCGATGGCGTGCCACCCAAATTCACAACGGTGCCGAAGGTGGCGCCGGTGGTTTGGGCGAAGACGCTGGAGGCGAGGAGGATGCCGGAAATCCCCAGCCGGAAAAGAGTCGATTGCAGGGACATAGCCAATTCGTTAGTCTAAACCCTTACACGGTCCGAAAGTTCCTCACCCTGGCGCAACAAATTATCAGGGGTGGGGTTGAACAGGAGTTCCACAACGTAGTGACAGTCAAACTGTTGATAAAAAACACCAATCGAAACAGCGTTGTGGCGTCGAACGCCGATATCGCCGATACGAGCCAGAAGAGACGGACCGGTTTGTTAAAACATACTCATCTTGCTGCGGGAGAGGGGCTTTGGATTGTACCCTGCGAAGCGGTGCACTCGTTCGGGATGAAATTCGCGATCGATGTCCTCTACCTGAGCAAGCAGAAGAAAGTGTTGAAGATCCGGGACAATATGAAGAAGTCGCGTATGTCGGTTTGTTTCCGTGCGCATTCGGTACTGGAACTACCTGCGGGTCACGCGGCCTTGACTGGCACCGTCGTTGGCGATCAACTGGAGTTTACGAAACACACGGTGGAGGACTGATGCGGCTGGCGATGACAGCGATGGCGGCGGGCGTGCTGCTGACCGGGTGCGCGAACAAGAATCGCGCGAGCCGTGTCACGGTTCCGTCCAACACCATGCAGCCGGTCATGCAGCGCCAGATCCTGAATGCCGTCGATGCCGGGGAAGGGAACCCGCGCGTGCGGGCGCTGCGGGAGCGGATCGCCGAAGAGCCGCAGAACGTGCGGGTACGCGTGGAGCTGGCCGCGGAATACCGCAAGGGCGGCTACGTGGAGTTGGAGTTGGAACATCTGCGGCTGGCCGTGGAGCGGTTCCCGGAGTCGGAGGACGCGGTGACGGCGTTGAGCCGTTCGCTCATCCGCGTGTCGCGCGGGTCGGAGGCGTTGATGCATCTGCAGTCGTTCCTGCGGACGCAGAGGGACTCGTCGGCTAACGTTTTGTCGTGGGCCGGAATCGCCAACGACGAGTTGGGAAAATACAAAGATGGCGAACCGCTGCACCGCCGGGCCCTGGAGCGCGCCCCGGGGCGCGACCAGTTGCACAACAATCTTGGATACAACCTGATGATGCAGGGCCGGAAGGCGGAAGCGGCCGAGCAATTCCGTCGCGCGTTGGAGTTGAATCCGGCGTCGGAGACCGCGCGGAACAATCTGGGTCTGGCGCTGGGCGATCAGCCGGCAGCGGCCATCACGCAATTCCGCCAGACGTCGGACCTCGCCGTGGCGCATAATAATCTGGCAGCCTATCTGTACGAGAAAGGGGACCTGGCGGGCGCGCGCAAGGAGTTGGAACTGGCGCTTGAGTACCGCAAGGACATGCCTCAGATTTTGGAAAATCTCCGGAAGATCGCGGCGCTGGACGGGATGCCGATCCAGATGCCCCGGCGGGAGACACATTCGTTTTGGAAGACATTCGCTCGCGGACTGAAGCACACCTTCGTCGCCAGCGAGGACAAGAGTTCAATTGGCACCGCGGAAGCGGGCCGGTAAGATAAGAGGAACCCATGATTAAACAGCTCATGTTGCGCGTTTGGAATGAAGAACAGGGCCAGGACCTGGTGGAATACGCTTTGATCGTCGCCGCCGTCGGTCTGGCGCTGATTACCACGGTGAACCAGCTTTCCACGGCCGTCGTGTCGCTCTACTCGAGCATCACGCAGGGCCTCACCAGCATCGGCGCGTCGGGCCAGTAAGGCACGCGGAATTCTCGGAATGGAGCCACGACGGTCGACTCAACCGGCGGCGTGGCTCCTGCCTGATCTGGCTTTGGCGTTAGCGTTGTTCACGCTGCTCTATGCGCTGGCGTTTTATCGCGCGCCCGAACAACTGTTTCGGGATTCCGACACCGGCTGGCACATCCGGACCGGCGAAGGGATACTGCGCGAGGCGGCGGTCCCGCGAGTGGATCCGTATTCGTTTTCGCGCCCTGGCGGCCCCTGGTACGCCTGGGAGTGGGCTGCCGACGCGGTCATGGGCTTTGCGCACATCCGCGCCGGGCTGGCGGGCGTTGTGGTTCTTTACCTCGCGTTAATCGCCGCCTGTTCCTGGCTGTGGGTCCGGTTACATTGGGTGTGCGGATCGAACTTCTGGGCGGTTTGTCTGTTTGCTTCGCCCATGTTGACGGCTGCGCAACTGCACTGGCTGGCGCGGCCGCACGTCTTCGGGTGGGCGTGGCTTTTACTGGCGCTGCTCTATCTCGAAAGCGGGCGCTTGCGTTGGTGGGGCGCATTGGCGTTATCTGTTGTCTGGGCCAATACCCACGGGTCTTTCTTTCTTCTGCCGGTACTGTGTGTCCTCTATGGCGTCCGGTGGCCAGTGCTCCTAGCGGCGTTGCTTGGCTCGTTGTTGAATCCGTACGGCTGGCAGTTGCACGTCCATTTGGTCCGATACCTAAGCGACACCGAGTTGCTCAGCCGCGTCGCCGAATTCCAGAGTTTCAACTTCCATAGCGACGGCGCCTGGCAGATCGCCGCGCTCATGATGATCGGCATGACCGGCGTCGTCGCCGCTCTCGCCTGCGGTCAATGGCGTCGCGCGGCGGTATTGCTGCTGCTCTGCGCCATGGCGTTACGCAGCGCGCGCGGCCTGCCTGTACTGGCGTTGGCCGGGTTGCCGCTTGCCGGCGGGGCGATCACCGCTGCCCTTTCGCGCTGGCCGTTTTGGCCGAAACAAGGCCGGGAGGCGATGGCCTACGGCGACAGGTTGCGTGCGCTCCAGTCGCCGCTGAGCGGTTGGGCCGTGGGGGTGCTGGTTGCGGGGCTCGCGGTATTGGCCGTACTGGGCAGTAAACCCGGCTTTCCCGCTTCGGAATTCCCGGTCGCCGCCGCCGCGCACCTGCCCGCCGGCGGCGTGTTGCTCGCGCCCGACAAATATGGCGGGTTCTTAATTTATCGGGAAAATGGCGCGCGCCTCGTCTACTTCGACGGACGCAGCGATTACTACGGCGCCGAATTCCTCAAAGAATACGTCTCGCTCATCGAATTGCGCGCCGGATGGGAGGAAACCATGCGGAAATACGGGTTTACGCACGCCTTGTTGCCCACCCGGTTCTCGCTGATCCCCGCACTGGAGAAAAACGGCTGGAAAAGACGCTATTCCGATGCAACTTCCGTATTGTTGGAGCGGAACTTTTAGCGCTATGCTGTGTTGTTACGATATCAGGATTGCCTCCGTGTCCCCGCCTTGGCCCGAGTTGTGCCTTTTTGTGGTTTGGGCTGCCGATCCGGCCGGTATCTTTGGTTAAGGAAAGTGGATGGACCGACAGAAACTACTCATGATCTTTGGAGGCGCCTTCGTCGCCGCGGCGCTGTTGACGTGGTTTCTATACTCGCAGACGGTTGCGCCTAAGAAGGACAAGATGGTGATTGTGCTGGCGGCCTCCGCTGATCTGCCCGCCGGCACGCGCGTGCAGAAAGTTCACCTGAAGAAGGTTTCGATTCCCCAGGCCACCGCGCCGCGCGGGACCGTTGCCGAAGAGGCGCAGGCTCTCGACCGCGCCTTGCTTTTCCCCGTCACCCAGAACGAGCCGATTCTCTCCACCCGCCTTTCCAGCGTGACCGGCGCCGATGGCATTGCCTCTTTAATCGAACCGGGCAAGCGTGTCGTCAGCGTATCGGTTGCCGACGCCGCCAGCGCCGGCGGACTCATTCAACCCCGCGCCCACGTCGACGTCCTGTTCACCAAAACCGGTTCGATGGCCGAAGCCGTCACCACCACCGTGCTTGAAGACGTGATCGTCCTTTCCATCGGCCGCAACGTGGAAGCCGCCGGCGCCGTAACTGCCACCGGCGCCGCTGCCCCCGCCCCCGCCGCGCCGTCCACGGGCAACCGTTCGGTGACGCTGCTCGTCACCCCGGACCAGGCGCGGATCGTGGAACTGGCCAAAAATCAGGGCAAAATCAGTTTGTCGCTGCGGAACCCCAAGGATTCGGCGAAAAGTGATGAGGTGCTGTCGGCAACGTCGGAGACGATCGACCCGGGCCTCATGCTCCGGACCGCCAAAGCGCGCGCCATGCAAACGGGACGGATGCCTTCGCGCGCGATGATGAATGTTCCGAATTTGAAAGACGACAAGGCCTGGGCCGCGCTCGTTGGCGAGGATCCTTCGCAACCGCGTCCGCCCGTGCCCGTGAGACCGACCGTGGAGAAGAAAGAACCGCCCAAGCCGCGCGCGGTGATTGATGTTTTCCGTGGGGACAAACACGTACAGGAAACGTTCCAAGACTAAAGCTGCCACCCCCGAACCACACATGAACAATATTCGTCCTCTCTTCCGGTTGGCGGCACTGAGCGTTGCCGCAACTGCCTTAGTGGTGACCGCACAGACCGCTCCGCCCCGCGAGTTAACTCTGACCATCGGCCGCGGTGAATTGTTGCAGTTCTCCAACGACGTGAAGACCGTGGCTACCTCGGAGCCGAAGATCGCCGACGTGTCCGTTGTCTCCCCCCGCGAAGTCATGATCAACGCCAAGGGGCTTGGCAAATCCACCGTGATTGTTTGGGAATCGGGCGTCTCTCCGCGCCGCTTCAATGTCAATGTTCTGGCCGATTCCATGGAGTTCGACGCGGTGAAGAAGAGCATCGTCGACGCCATGGCCGACGGCACCATTCAAGTCACCGGCAACCTCGAAACCATCGTGTTGAGCGGCAAAGCCACCAGCGTCGCCGCGGCGAAAAAGGCCGAAGCCATCGCCTCCACGTATTCGAAGAAGGTGGTCAACCTGATCCAGACTCCGCCCCCAGCGGAACTCCGCCAGGTGATGCTCGAAGTGAAGTTCGCCGCCATCGATCGCATCGCGCTGCAGGAAGTCGGTTTCAACTTCCTCAGCCGCAATCCCAATACGCTCGGCGCGCTTTCCACGCAGCAGTTCTCCGGCGGACGCTTCAGCCAGCTGCAGTTCCAGAATCAGAACTTCTCCAACACCACGCTGAACTTTGCCGACCTGCTCAACATGTTCGTCTTCCGCCCCGATCTGAACATCGGCGCCACCATCCGCGCCCTGCAATCGCGCAACCTGCTGCAGATGCTGGCCGAGCCGAACCTGATCGCGCTCGAAGGCCGCGAAGCCAGTTTCCTGGCCGGCGGCGAGTTCCCCTTTCCCACGCTGACCGCCACCTCCACCGGCGGTGCTACCGCGCCCGTCGTCACCGTGCAGTTCAAGAAGTTCGGCGTGCAACTCGACTTCAAGCCCGAGATCACCGCCGACAACCGCATCCACCTCA
>CAMATG010000215.1 GCA_945860645.1 Candidatus Sulfopaludibacter sp. SbA3
TGGAGCACCGGATCGAACGAATCCCATTTTGCTTTCCGAGTGGCATCCAGTTTTGCTACCTGCCCGGCAGCGCGCTTCGCCCACTCATTGGCTTGCATGACCGCCTCACTCCCAACGACGGCAGGCCGCAAAAGGGCCATCAGGTTCGGAAACATTTCCCGCACTCCCTTTGCCACCACGGGCGGCATCACGCCTGCATGCAACTCCGCCTTGATCGCCGGGATGTCGGCCCGCCCCTGCGCCAGGTCATCCCCCTGCAGGATCGGAATCAACACCAGGTCCGGCTTCAGCATCGGGATCGCTCGCTCCGCCACATCGGCGTACAGCTTCGGGTAGGTTCCACCCCGCCCAAGATTCGCAATCTCCACCCGGTGCCCGCTCCGGCGCAGCCTCCCCTCCAACTGCTTCACCCAGGTATCTTCGATGTTCAACCCCCATCCAAACGTGAACGAGTCGCCGATCGCCAGAACGCGGGCGTCGCCGTTCCGCGGAACCGCAAAATCCCGGTCCCGGAATCCCAACTGGTTCACGAACGCCACCGATTGAAACTCAGGTGTCCGCAGGAGCGTTTGTGCATTCGGCACAAACAACAGGCCCTTCTGTCCGTTGCCCCGATAGCGGTACTGCCCAACGGCTCTGTCCACGCCAACCGCCAACAACAAAGAGAACAATACCGAACAAAGCGTCAAAACGCATATTTTCATTCGTGCGCTCATCCTGATCCTATAACCTCTTCCAGCCCTTGCCTAGTCGGCGGCAAACGACGACTCGTAGTTCCGCCGCAGAGACTTGGGCTGATCCTCTTTCCGCAAGTAACAATTCCCAGCGACCAGTATCTCCATCTCTGTCCCCATAAAGCAGCCGAAGGCATCCTCCGGCGTGCAAACGATCGGCTCTCCCCGCACGTTGAAACTTGTGTTCACCAGTACAGGGCAGCCCGTCCGCTCCCGAAATGCCGCCAGCAACGCGTGATAGCGGGGGTTCGTATCCTCATGCACGGTCTGCACACGGGCGGAATAATCCACGTGTGTCACCGCAGGAATCTCGCTCCGCGGAACATTCAACTTATCAATCCCGAATAGCTTCTCCTCGTCCGCCGACATCGCCTTCCGCCGGCTGGCCGCCACATCGGCAACTACCAACATATAGGGACTGTCCACGTCCATTTCGAACCACTCCGCCACCGATTCCCGCAAGACCGAGGGAGCAAACGGCCGAAAGCTCTCGCGGTATTTGACTTTGAGATTCAGAGTCGACTGCATCCGCGGAGAACGTGGGTCACCCAGAATCGATCGCCCCCCCAACGCGCGCGGCCCGAACTCCATCCGGCCTTGAAACCAGCCAACCGCCTTTTCCGCCACCAGCGCGTCCACCGTTGCCGCCAACAACTCTTCATCACTCAACACCGTGAACTGCGCCCCCGCCGCCGCCAGCCGTGCTTCGATTTCTTCCTGCCGGAACGAAGGCCCCAGATACGCGCCCTTCATCCCATCCCGTTTCTTCGGCACTCTCGCTTTCCCGTTGTGCAGGTGGAACGCCGCCAAGGCCGCGCCAACAGCCCCGCCCGCATCTCCCGCCGCGGGCTGTATCCAGATGTCCTGAAACCGCCCGTCTCGCAGTATCTTCCCGTTCGCCACGCAGTTCAACGCCACGCCCCCCGCAAGGCAAAGGTTCTTCGCCGCGCTCTCCGCCGCCAGCGCCCGGGTCATCCGCAGGATTACCTCCTCCAGCGCTACCTGGACCGACGCGGCCAGGTCCATGTGCCGCTGCGTCAGCAACTCCTCAGGTTTCCGCCGCGGGCCCCCAAACAACTCGTCAAAACGGGCGTTCGTCATCCGAAGTCCCGTGCAGTAGTCGAAATACTCAATGTTCAACCGGAACGATCCGTCCGCCTTTACATCCAACAAATGGTCAAAGATTTTTTGCACGTACACCGGCTGCCCATAGGGCGCCAGACCCATTAGCTTGTACTCCCCCGAGTTCACCTTGAACCCTGTGTAGTAGGTAAACGCCGAAAACAGCAAACCCAGCGAATGCGGGAAATGGATCTCCTTCAGAATCTCCAGTTGATTTCCGCTACCCGTGGCAAACGACGTCGTCGCCCACTCTCCCACCCCGTCCATCGTCAAGACGGCCGCCTCGCCGAACGGCGACGGATAAAACGCACTCGCCGCATGGCTCATGTGGTGCTCACTAAACAGCAACCGCCGCCGCCAGTCAACACTCCCTCCCTGGAACTTCTCCAGTTCCTCGCACAACAGGGTCTTCTGAAACAACTTCTCCCGCAACCACAATGGCACCGCCATTTGGAAGGAGCGCAAGCCCTTCGGAGCCAGCGCCAGGTATGTCTCCATGAGCCGCTCAAACTTCACAAACGGCTTATCGTAGAACGCCACCCAATCGATCGCCTCGATCGTCACGCCCTCCTCCGCCAGGCAGTAGGCCACCGCCTGCGCCGGAAAACGCGCGTCGTGCTTCACGCGGCTGAAGCGTTCTTCTTGCGCTGCCGCCACAATCTCTCCGTCCCGTATCAGCGCCGCTGCGCTGTCGTGGTAATACGCCGATATGCCAAGAATTCGCAATTCGTCTACCGTGGCGCCACTAGAACAAAGTGTACAAAAATGGCGCGATCGCGCTTTCCTGCGCAAAGATCAATAGCGCCCCCAACATCACCATCACCAGCAGAATCGGCAACAGCCAGAACTTCTTCCGCGTCTTCATGAAATCCCACAGCTCGAAAAGAATCGACATCCGGATATCCCTTAAAACTGCCTTGCCATCGTCCCCGATGGCGCCACTTCCGCCGTCCGCCGAATCCAGTAGCTCTCCGCCTTCGCGTCAAACCGCAACCGGAGCGGATCCTTCCCTCTCATCCGTAGAATCACTCCCACCGGCGCGAACACACCGAAAAACAGTACCCCGGTTATAATCGGATTCACCACTCTGCCCATCGCCAGTCCCAATTGCATCCATCCCCGGTTCAGCACCCGCAGCCACCCCGGTCGAACCAGTGCCACAGCGAGCAGCACCGTGGCCGCCCCCAGCATAGGCGGCCGAACTTCCCCGCCCGCCCGCAATGGCCAAACGCCAGCTATAGCAAACATCGCCGCGAACACGAAGCCAAAGCTCCGCTCCGACGAACCCCGGATTGCCTCATGCTTCTTCAGATCTTCATGGAAGTTAAGATCCATAACTCCCAAAGTCTAGCAGTTTGTCGCCGCAACGGGTCGCGACATTCGCCCCGCTCGTGGTCCTGCGGCGAGATCGCTCTCAGCCTCGCCCACCACCGCACGCATTGTACGCTAGAGCAAGCAGAAGGACTTCCATTGAAGCGCCGGGTTTTCGTCGGCGGCCCCTAAGGAAAAGTCGGCGCCATGCCCGAGACCCCCGAACGCGCCATCGTGGGCTCCGGCGTCTACACCGGGCCCACCATGGAATATTGGAAGAAAAAGGCCTAACCCAACTGCGGCTGCCACGGATCGCGCTTAATCCACCGGAACGCGTGCAGCGAATTCTTCCAGAAGAACTTCTCCGCCACCGGCCGTCCCTTCGCCCCAAAGTACTTCTTCATAATCTCGATGGTCGCCCGGTTCCGCCCGGAGTACACCACGTAGTCTTCCCCAAAGATGTCGTACAGAAAATCCATCATCGGCATATAATCCGCCGGATCCGCGGGCGACCCCGCCACCGCGCCCTTCCTCCGGTGCAACCCCGAAATCTTCACAAACGCCTTCCGCTTCCGCAGCTCCTTCAAGTTGTCCGCATACGCCTTCAACACCCCCGCCTCCGTCGGCAACGCCAACGCCTGCTGGTGCCCCATCACAATCCGCAAGTCCGGCACTTTATCCGTCAGCTTCACCACCGCCGCCGTCAGGTCCAACCGCGGATTGGCCACCTCCAGCGTCAACCCCGTCTTCGCGAACGCCTTCAGATTCGCAATCGCGTCCGGCTTCTCCACCGCCGCCACCAGGTCCTGCCCCGGCCATACGTTCCCATACCGGATGCCCAGAAACAGCTTGTTCCTGTGATACCGTTCCAGGAACTCCTGGAAGTCCTGCTTCATCGGATCCAGGTTGCCGATCATCCCCGTAATCATCGGCTCGTCCTGAATCTGCATCAGCACCCACAGGTTGTCCTCCACCCACGGGCTCGCCTCCACTTTAATCCCGCCCACAATCCCCAACGGAATCGCCGACTCGCGGAAATGCTTCGGCAAAAAGGGCGGCTGGTTCGGCTGAAACGGGAAAGGCGCCCCCTGCGGCCGCGTCTGGTCGTACAGGTGAAAGTGCGTGTCGATGATCGGAATCGGCGCCTCTTCGGCCGCCATCGCCACCGCCCCGGCCGCCGCCAGCAATCCTCTGCGTCCCATCGTCATCTGGTTATCGCTCATCGGCCTGAATTCTATCCCACTCCGTCCCCCCCAAACAAAAACGATCTACTTTTGCCGCAAAATCCGCGATTCCCATTACGCTATGCTCCGCCCCCTCTTCCTCCTCGCCTGCGCCGCCAGCGCCCAAACGCCCGACACCTTCGACGCTCTCTCCTTCACCGTCCCCAAAGGCTGGACCGTCGAAAGAAATGCCGTCGCCGCCGTCGTGCAATACGACAACGGCCGCCAGTACGCCAAAGCCAACCTCCTCGTCCCCCGCCCCGCCGAAGCCACCCACCAGGCCACCGCCGCCGCCGACTGGCAGTTCCACGCCGCCAAGTTCGGCCCTGCCCAACCCGCCTCCGTGAGCACCACCACCCGCAATGGCTGGCAGATCACCACCGCCTCCGCCACCGCCTCCTTCAAAGGCCAGCCCCTCTACATCACCGTCGCCACCTACACCTCGAACGGCCTGGCCCACACCGCCGTCCACTTCGGCAACGACGCCGCTCTCCTCCAAACCGCCGCCGCCATTCCGGTCGCCTGCAACGCCCCGCAAAACGCCCCCGACACCTGGATACCCGCCGCCAAACCAGCCTACGTGGAACTCACCAATCCCACCGCCGAAGTGCGGCTCTATTACATCAACGACGCCCTCGATAAATCCCGCCCCAACACCGTCGGCCCGCCCGAACATTATTGGGCCGCCATCGTCGAACCCGCCTTCCGCACCGCCAACGCCCGCAAGTACGAAAGCGTCAGCTACCCGCCCATCTACTTCATGGAAGCCACCGCCCAGGACCGCCAAACCGGCAAGGCCTGCTACGTAGCCATGAAAATCGTCTACGCCGGCGGCGCCCGCGTCATCGTCGCCATCACCCCCAATCAAACAACGCACCGCCGCCACTTCCCCCACCCGAACGACATGGACCGCATGCTCGCCCTGAACAAGTTCCCCGTCACCGCCGCCGCCATCCGCGGCACCTGGGCCCGCAACGCCGGCGGCGGCGTCGAATACTACAACGCCTATTCCGGCACCTACGCCGGCATGGCCGCCAACTCCACCACCGACGAGTTCACCTTCAACGCCGACAGCACCTACCGCAGCACCCACCGCTACGCCAACACCGCCAACGGCGCCACCCGCTTCAGCGGCCTCGACTACCAGGGCCGCTTCTCCCTCCCCACCCCCTGGGAACTCCACGCCACCAACCGCGTCGACGGCAAAACCAAAAAGTTCTGGGCCCGCCTGGAAGCGGTCCGCGGCGGCTACCTACTCGTCCTCACCGATAGCGACTACGAACCGCTCCAGTACATCCTCTACCGCACCCGCTAGCTACTCCAGCGGCAACGCCGGATCCGGCCCCGCGTCCTTCGGCGTCACAATCGTCCGGATGATCTTCCGCTGCGCCACGTCGATCACGTGGATCTTCCCCGCCGCCTGCACACCGGAAAATGCGAACTTCCCGTCCTTGCTCAGCGTCAGCGATAACGGCTGCCCGCCCAGCCCCACTGTCCCCGTTTCCTTCCGCGACGCCACGTCGGCAAAGCCCACCGCCTCCCCGCCCTGCCCCAGCGAATACACCAGCGTCTTGCCGTCCGGCGTAATCGTCACCCGGTTCGGATACACCGAGGTCGCAATCTCCCCCGTCACCCGGTCCGTCGCCGTGTTGATGAGGGATATCTTATTGCTCTCCGCATTGGTCAAATAGATCGTCTTCCCATCCGGCGCCAGCACCCCGCCCTGCGGATACTTCCCCGTCGGAATCAGCGTCACTTTCCCCGTCGCCATCTCAATCGAAGCCACCGTCCCGCTGTTCGTGTTCGACACATACGCCCGCTTCCCGCCCGGCCCGAACAGAACCATATGGGGCGACTTCCCCTGCACGTCAAACTTCCGAAGAACCTTCTTCTCCTTCGGGTCCACCAGCAGCAGCCCGTCCGGATTCTCAATCGTCACCACAATCTGCCCCGTCACCGGGTGCACCGCCATCCCGTGTGGCCGCCGGTACTCGCCCAAATCGATCACCCCACTCTTCGTCCGCGTCGCCACATCGATGACCGAAATCGTGTTCCCGCCCTTGCCCGCATACTGCATCCACAGAATGCCGTTGTCCGTCACAAACAGCGATTTCCCATCCAACGACCGCACAATCTCGTGCGGATACGTCCCGACCTTTACATCGCTCGTGCGCGCCCCCGCGCTGGTATAGAACCCCACCTTCCCGGCGATCTTCTCCACCACCGCCACGTCCGGCTGCGCCTGCAGCGCCAAAGCAGTCAACAGAATCAGTCCTCGCATCTCCTTATCCTTTCCCCGACAGAATCGCCCGCACCCGCTCCACAATCACCTTCTCCTCCCCCTCCCGCAAACACCCCGCGAAGATCCCCAGCCCCGGCCACGACGGCCGGAACTTCGTCATATCCGCCGCCACGATCGATGGCGTCCCCGCGCGCAACCGGTCATTCACCTGCCCCGCCGTCAGCCCCAGCTTCGCCTCGTCCCATTGAATCGAAAGCCGCGGCGAATGGCTGTAATCCTGGTTCGTGATGAACTCGGTCTTCACCGTTGGCACGCCCCGCATCCCCGCCGCCACCCGCGCCAACTGCGCCTCCTGCCGCCGCCGCTCCCCCGCCTCATCCCGCGCCAGCGCCCGCTCCACCGCCGTCAGCAAGCCCACAATCTCTTCCTTCCCCACCTTCGCAATCCGCGCAAAATGGTTGTTCGGCGCGCTGTTAGCGTAAGCGGCCGCCACCAGATCCTTCCGCCCCAGCAACAACCCCGAACACTGCGGCCCGCGCAGATTCTTCCCCCCGCTGAACGCCACCAGGTCCGCCCCCATCGCCACGAACTTCTTCAAATTCGAAGCCGGCGGAATCTCCGCCGCCGCGTCCAGAATCAGCGGCAACCCCGCCTTGTGCGCAATCGCAATCATCTCCGCCAACTCCACCTTGTGCCCCTCGGAGTTATGGCTCAACACCATGCCCAGCGCCGCCGTCCGCGGCCCGATCGCCGCCCGAATCTCATCCGCCGTCTCCGCCGCAATGATCCGCGTCCCGATCATCCGCCAGTTGTGGTCATACGGGTTCCCCGCCCCCGTATGCGCCTTCTGCATAACGATCTCCGTCTTCGATCCCGTCAAGTCCGGCAGCCGCCGGATCTTCGCCACATCCCCGCCCACCGTCACCGCGCAGGTCGCCAAACAGATAGCGCACGACGCTCCGGCCGTCACAAACCCCGCCTCGGCCCCGGTCAATTCGGCCAGCCGTTCGCCCACCCGTTTCTGCAAATCGTGAATCGCCACGAAATGCCCGGCCGCCTCGTTCATCGCCGCCAGCACCTCCGGCTCCATGAGCGTCCCGCCCAGCGTCGTCAACGTGCCGTAAGCGTTGATAAACGTCGGCACGCCCAGCCGCTGGTAAACGGACGGCCCAACCGCCGCGGGCGCAGCCCCCGCCAGCGGCAACGCCAATCCAGACCGCAACAAACCACGCCGTCGAATCTTCATCGAGAACCTCCAGAAAGCAAGATCCTATCAGCTCCACAACAAATTAGGGACAGTCACCGCAATTACCGAATTTCCCCTACCCGAAAACTCCCAGTCACCCAGGGAACACCGCCCCGCCTTCCCTCCCCCCCCAGACATGCCACACTAGCGGCAGTTAATCAAAGGCTGAACAATACCGTGACGTACCGTAGACTTGCTTTTCTCGCCATCTCCCTCGCCCTGCCCGCCCTTTCCCAAGATATTCACTTACTCACCGACAATAACTCCCAATCCATCGGCCAAGTAAAAGACGTCCGCCAACTCTCCGCCACTACCCACCGCGTCCTCGCCCTCGACGCCCACGGCGCCCTCCACGAATGGCGCCGCGCCACCCGCACATGGCAAATCGTCCCCAACACCCCCCAAGACATCACAAAGATAGCCGCCGGCCCCAACCACACCCTTCTCCTGACAACCGACGGCGCCGTCTGGACCGCCGGCCAAAACACCATGGGCCAATTGGGCGACGGCACCATCACCACCCGCGCCACCTTCCAAAAACTCGAAAACCTCCCGGAAATCGCCGATATCGACGCCGGCCCCGACTACTCCCTCGCCACCGACACCTCCGGCCGCACCTGGGCCTGGGGCGCCAATTGGACCAACCTCGTCCCCACCGCAACCGCCAAAGCCATCCTCACCCCCCAACCCACCCTTCAATCAAAACAACAACCCCGCACCGCCACCGCCGTCCTCGCCAACCGCGAAACCGTCACCCTCTCCGCCCCCAACGTCCACGTCCCGCCCTCCGCCGGCTCAGCGTCACTTACAGTAACTGCCAATGAACCCTGGACCGCCACCAGCAGTAACTCCTGGCTAACATTCACAACAAACAACCAAACCATCACTTACTCCTACACCGCCAACCCCTCCACCCT
>CAMATG010000216.1 GCA_945860645.1 Candidatus Sulfopaludibacter sp. SbA3
GTTGCTTCGCCACCGCCGCCGCGTCGATCGGCTCGCGCGTGATTCCATAGAAATTGCCCGTATTTTCGCTCGAAATCTGGTGGATCCACTGGCCCGTCCCGCCGCTGACGGGTGGCAACAGCGCCACTTCGTCGCCATCGGCCAGCACCACCGACGGGTCGGCGAACTCCTGATTCCGCGCCACGGTGACGCTCTTCCGCGCCGCTTCCAGCGCCGGGAATTGGGCCGCGAAATGGTCGAAAAGGCCCTTCGCCGTCACGCCGTCGGCCAGTTCCACATCACACTCCCGCTGCCCGGTCAGGTCGCGCAGCACACCGAAAAAGAGGACTCGAATTCGCACAGTGTCATCCTAACAGACTGATCTTGAACTCCCTTGGTTCCAACTCACTGGCGACTGCATCCAACGAAGTGCTATGAATCCCACTCGCAACAATCTCCCAGCCGCGTCGAGGGAGCAGCTCGTCCCGTTGCTGAACGCTCTGCTCGCCGCCGCCACCGACCTGAAAAGCCAGGCGAAACAGGCACATTGGAACGTGAAAGGGCCGCAGTTCCTCCCGCTCCACGAACTCTTCGACGGCATCGCCGGCCGGCTCGACGCGCAGATTGACGACCTCGCCGAACGCGCCGTTCAACTCGGTGGCACCGCCCACGGCACCGTTCGACAGGCGGCCGCGGCCTCCACGCTGCCGGAGTTTCCTGCCAACCTGACCACCGGCCTCGAACACGCCGCCGCCATTGCCGACCGCCTGGCCCTCTACGGCGCCGCCCTGCGCGCCGCCATCGATACCGCCACCGCGCTAGGCGACGCCGACACGGCCGATCTCTTCACCGGCTTCAGCCGCGAGGCTGACAAAGACCTCTGGTTCATCGAAGCCCACCTGCAATAATTGGCTGCTATGGAACCGCATCAGGCCCGCGTCCGTGTCCGCTATGCGGAGACGGACCAGATGGGCGTCGTCTATCACGCCAATTACATCGTGTGGATGGAGGTCGGCCGCGTGGAGTTCTGCCGCGCCGCCGGCCTCTCCTATCGCGATATGGAGAACGAAGGCGCGCTGCATCTGGCCGTCATCGAAGCCAACTGTCGCTACGTATCTCCGGCCCGTTACGACGACGAAATCCTCATCGAAACCAAAATCGAAAAGGCCACCCAGCGCGGCGTGCATTTCGTCTACGAAATGCGCCATGCCGAGACCGGCCAGAAGCTCGCCGAAGGCTTCTCCCGCCATCTGTTTCTCGATCATAACTTGAAGCCAATGCGCCTGCCCGCGCGCTTCTATCCGCAGTTCGGGCTGTAGGCCGCCATGCGCTGGACACTGCTCCTGGCAATCCCTCCGCTGCTCTGGGCGCTGCTCCCCGCGCTCGACGCCCTCCGCCGCCCCCGCATCGAAATCCTCCTCGATCAACTCGCCGGCCGCGGGTGCCAATTCCAGCCCCACGCCCGCTCCCTGAACCCGCTCACCACCTACGGCATTCGTCACCCCGAATACGTCTGCCCCATCTGGGCCGCCGAACATCTCGCCGGCACGCCCGCCGCGGATCGTCCGCGCGCGCTGGCCGCCATCGACGCCGCTCTCCTCCGCCTCCCCGCCACCTTTGACACCGGCGACGGCATTCTCTCCATTGCCGCCCAATTAAAAGCCGCCCGCGCCGCCATCTAACCTTGCTACCCTTTTCAAAATGACCACCCCGCTCCGTGGCGCCCTCGTCGGCTGTGGCTTCTTCGGCCAGATCCATCTCGAAGGTTGGCGCCGTCTCGATGAAGCCCAAATCGTCGCCGCTTGCGACACCGATCTCGCCAAAGCCAGCCAGTCCGCCCCGCAGGCCTTCGACAACCTGGAACGCATGCTCGACGAAGTGAAGCCCGACTTTCTCGACATCGCCACCCGCCCCGAGCTGCACGTCGACATGCTGCGCATCGCCGCCGCCCGTAAACTTCCGGTGATCTGCCAGAAGCCGATGGCTCCCCGTTGGGACGAATGCCTGGAGATGGTCCGCATCGCCGAAAAGGCCGAAATCCCTTTCATGATCCACGAAAACTGGCGCTGGCAACCGTGGTACCGCGTCATCGCCGCCGAAATGGCGAAAGAGAATTTAGGCGCCCCCGTCACTTACACCTTCCGCACCCGCAAACGTGATGGCGCCGGCACGGAGCCCTACTTACTCCAGCCCTACTTCCGCAACATGCCGCGCCTGCTGCTGTTTGAAACGCTGGTCCACCACATCGATACCAGCCGCTTCCTGTTCGGCGAACTCGATACCGTCTACGCCCGCCTGCGTCGCGTCAATCAAACCATTCAGGGCGAAGACCAGGTCCTCCTCATTGCCTCCCACCAGTCCGGGCTCAACGGCGTCATCGATGGCAACCGCTTCCTCGACCTCGCCCCCGACTCACCCCCCCTCGGCGACGCCTTGTTCGAATTTGAAAACGGCGCCCTCCGCCTCTCCGCCACCGGCGATATCTTCCGTGTAACTCCCACCGGCGGCGACTTACTCTGGAAAAATGAGGTAACATCGGGATATCGCGGCGACAGCGTCCGCGCCACTTCCCAACACTTTGTCCGGTCGCTCGCCGCCGGGCTCCCCTTTGAAACCCCGGGCCGCGACTATCTGGTGACCGTCGCCGCCGTCGAAGCCGCCTACCGCAGTCACGAATCGGGCGCCGCCGTCCGCGTACCCACCCCAGCCGACATCGCCAAAGACCTCTGAGGGACATGCAACTGCTACCCCCATCTTTCCTTCCGTTCTGGATGGAAGTGGAGGGCGACGCTGAATCGCCCAAGCAACGCCAAGTCCACGCCCTGGCGTTCTTCGCGGGCGTTTGCGGTCTGGCGGCTTTTTACGCCTCGCTCTACGCGCCCAGCGGGGCGGGGAACTGGGGTTGGTACCCGCGGCTGGCCAAGCCCGCCTGGGCGCCCTCCCCCGCCTTCACCGGCCCGGTATCGACGCTCTTCTACCTTGTCCTCGCCGTCTCCATCTGGCGCACCGGGGCTTTCCGCACCGTCCCGTTCACGCTGGCCGGATTCGCTGGGCTGCTCTTCCTCCAAAGCATCTGGTCGACCCTTTTCTACGGCCTCCAAAGCCCCCTCCTGGGCCTCGCGGACCTACTCCTGGTCGCCCTGCTCGCCGCCATTCTGTGGCTGACATACCACCCCATCGACAAACTCGCCGGCCGTCTCTGGCTGGCCTATCTCTGCTGGGTCGCCTTCCTGCTGCCGCTGAACGCCGCGCTCGTTTACTTAAACCGTTAGACCAAAAATCGCCGCAAAAACGCCAGCGCCTCCGTCCGCATCCCCGCCGTCTCCACGTGCGCCACGTCCTCCCGATGCATCTTCCACCGTTCCGGATGCCCCGCTTTCCGGTAGACCTCAGCCAACTCCCGGTCAATCCGGTCCAACCCCGCCGGCGGCGTCAATTTATCCAGATTCCCCGCCAACCCCAAATGCGCCCGCGGCGCGATCAGCGCGTTAATCTGCGACGTCGAAAAGTGCTTCAACAACCCCGGCACGTAGTAATACACCCCGTGCCCCTTTAAGTTGTCGGTGGCCAGTAAGGCATCAAAGTCAGTTAAGCAACAGATATCGACACAGACTTTCACCCGTTCATCCAGCGCCGCCACCCACCACGCCATCGTCGATCCCATCGACATTCCCACCGTCCCAATCCGCCCCGCGTCTACATCCGGCCGCGAGACCAGATAGTCCATCGCCCGCAGCGAATCGTAGACCATCATTCCCCACATCACCCGCCCGTGCCACAGAAAATCCTTGAAAATATCCAGTTCCGTGCGTACCGCCCGCTCCCCGAACGCCCACGTATCCACGCACAGCGCCGCGTACCCCTCGGCCACCAGCGCATCGGCCCACGACGGCACGTCCTTCTTCGGACGCAGCATCTCGTCCTTGCCTAACTTATACTCGCCCCCATGCCAGTGATGAAACAAAACCGTCGGCAGCCGCCCGTTCTTCCCCAATGGCTTAATGAAATAGGCGGGCGCTTTTTCCAATCCATTCAGGTCCAACACTAACTTCTCAAAGTGATATCCGCGCGACGTGTCCACGCCGCGCGACTCCACGCCAATCTTCCGGTCTCGTGCCGGCAGGTCGCCCAGCAGAGCGTACAACTCCTTCCGCCGCGAACCCGCCGGGCCCCCAGCCGCCAGTGCCATGGTTTTCATGAGTGTGCGCCGTTCCATGGCGGTTACTTCCCAGCCTCGGCCGTCCGCAGCGTCGGGTACTTGATGCCGAGCTGTTCCAGATAACTCCCGAACTTATCGGGATTGTAGTAGGTCTCTTTCATGCGCGGCCGGAATTCGTCCATGATCTTCTTGTTCAGCCACAGGGCCGGCTGGTCTTCGGGGCGCAGGAATGTCTGATACTTCGTGTCCTTGGTTTGGACGTTCTTGAAGTAATCCCAAGCCGCCGTTACCAACTCCGGCTTCGTGATCAGGTCGAGCAGAGTCATCGCCTGGGCCTTCGCGCCGGCAACCACGCCCTTATGTGCGATCGGAGTCGCCATGGCAATCGCGTTGGCCCAGCTGTGCCCCGGGCCGGCCTGAATGTTGGCCGGGTAGCGAAGCGTGATCGTGGGAACGTTCCAGGAGATATCGCCGATGTCGTCGGAACCGCCGCCGGTGGGCCCAATGGAGCGCCCGCCCTCGCCTCCGGCCTCGGCATTCGCCGTGGGGCGCCGCAACTCGCCGACCTGCTCGGAGAGCCCAGTGACCGGCACCTTCAGCTCCCGCTGCAACGCCACCGCCAATGCCTTATCGTCCTCCGACCACTGCGGGTAGCCGACTTTCTTGATATTGGCGTGCATCGCCTGTGCGATGGGCGGAGAGAAGTGGCCCGCCCAGGCGGTGCCCAGAACGCGCGAGGTGAACGTCGTATCGGTCATCAGCGCGGCGCCCTTGGCGATGTTGTCGCCAACGCGCCAAAGGTCCATCACGTGGCTGTAGTCGGCCTCGCGGAAGAAGTACCACACGGAGGCGTTTTGCGGAACCACGTTCGGTTGATCCCCGCCGTTGGTAATCACGTAGTGTGATCGCTGCGCCAGACGCAGATGCTCCCGCCGGAAGTTCCACCCAACGTTCATGAGTTCCACCGCGTCGAGCGCGGACTTGCCCCGCCATGGGGCGCCCGCGGCGTGCGCGCTTTCGCCCTTGAACTGGTACTCCACGGAGACCATGCCGTTCTGCCCGCCGGGCCCCGAAGAGACGTTAAAGTCCGAAGAGACGTGGGCGAACAGGACCGCGTCGACATCCTTAAACGCGCCGGCGCGGACGTAGTAGGCCTTCGTGCCGAGTTGCTCCTCCCCCACGCCGGGCCAAAGTTTGATCGTGCCCGGAAGCTTCTCGCGCTCCATGATTTCTTTAACGGCCAGCGCGGCCACGATGTTGAGCGGCATGCCGGAGTTATGCCCCTCCCCGTGACCGGGCGCGTAATCCAGCATCGGGGCGCGGTAGGCGACACCCGGTTTTTGCGACGCCTGCGGAATGCAATCGATATCCGAACCCAGCGCGATCACGGGCTTGCCGCTGCCCCAAGTGGCCATCCACGCCGTTGGGATACCGGCAATCCCACGCTCGATCGTGAACCCTTCTTTTTCGAGAATCGCAGTCAAATACTTGCTGGTTTCGTATTCCTGGAAACCGAGTTCGCCGAAGCTGAATACGGAGTCGACCATGACTTGCGCCTGCTTGGACATGCGGTCGATGCGGCCGGTGAGATCGGCCTTAATGGCCGCCTCACGTTCGGGAGAGATTTTGGTTTGGCCGCAGACAAGGCAGGCAGAGACAAGCAGTAGAAACGCGGATCTGATCATGGGATGGCTCCTGATGCAGATCAGGATAACAGCAGCGCTTTAAAACATCCGCCGGAACGCCAGCACCTGCTGCCGCCAAAACCCTTCGCCATAATCCCGGCCGGTCAGCTGATCGTCGATGCCGGTCGGGAGAAAGGCGTGGGTGAAATTCGCCGTGCCAAACACGATGTCCCACACCGGCAGCACAGAGGCGAAATTGCACCCCATCACCCGCCCGGTATGCCCGATCCCGATCGCGTGATGCACCCGGTGGAACAGCGGACTCACAATCAGCCGGTCCCCCAGCCACCCGAAGCTCAGCTTCACATTGGCGTGGGAAAAGCTCTCAATCGCCCCCGTCACCAGCGTCACCGTCAGGAACGCCGCCGGCGGCGCGCCCACCGCCAAACCCACCGCCGCCCGCCCCGCCGCGGCGATCAACTGCCCCAGCAGATGCTCCCGCTCATCGCTCCAAAACGTCATCTGTCGCTGCGAATGATGCACCGCGTGCAGCGCCCACCAGATGTGAAACCGGTGCTCCCACCGGTGCCGCCAGTAGTCGGCAAAATCCAGCACGATGAAATACAAAAACAAGTTGTCGAACGACGGCGGAATGATCCCCGCCATTCGAATCTGCGCGTTCAACCAGTCGAACGCCGGCGTCAGCGCGATGAAGAAGAAAATCGGCAGGATCCCCAGCCGAGCCAGCAGCGTGTAGAACACGTCCACGCGCGTCGCCTTCCGGTCCTCCCATCGCTCCACCGGCAGCCACAACTCCAGCGGCCGGATCAACGCCCACAGCGCCACCAGCTCCAACGCCCCAAGCAGAAACAGGTGCGTCCAGTCGTAGGCCATCTCATCGAAACTCATCCAGCCGAACCAATACAGAGATGGCTGCACAACCTGTTCAAACAGCCACTGGTGCCACGTGTTGAACCACTCGGTAACCAACTACTTCTTCCTCCGCTCCGGGATCGTGGCAAAGCAGAAACCCTTCGCCTTCAGCTGCGTCAACAGCGGGTCCAACATGGGCCAGTACGGGTCTTTCCGGCTCCAGATTCCCAAGTGCATCACCAGAATGTCCCCATCCCGGAGATCCCGCACCGCGTTCCGCAGCAGCGTCGCGTTCGGGTACTTATCGGACGGCAACTCGTCGCCTAGAAACCCCGCCGGCGCCCAGCCAATATGCTCTTTATACCCGCAACTGGCCGCCGCCTTCAGTGCCAACGGCGTCGTCTTCCCGCCCGGCGCGCGCCAGATGCCATCGTACCCGCGGCCGGTCAACTGCCGGAAAACGTCCTCGGATTTCTTCAGCTCCCGGCAAACCCCCGCGCGGTCCAGCAACTCCCGTTTCCCGTTCTTGCCAACATAAGCCACCTTCCCGCCCGCCACATCGCCCCGGAAGTAGTGATGCCGAAACGTGTGCGAACCAAACGCGTGTCCATCGGCCACCAGCGACTTCCAGAACGGCGCCCAGCTCGCGTCCATCGACATGTCCTCGCGCGTCGTCTTCTCGTTCGCAACGAAAAACGTGGCCTTCACGTGGTGCTTCCGCAGCACCGCGGCGATCTCCGCGGCCGGGCCCATGGAGCCGGTGTCAATTGTCAGGTACAGCGTCTTCTCGCACCCGGCCGCCAACAGCAGACCACTACTTGCGAGGCGCGTGAGAAGAGAGATAAATCCCATGAGGTGAGCGTCCTACCGGGATCTGCTTGACGATCTTCTTGGTCTGCAAATCCAGAATCGAAACCTTCCGCGCCCAGCGCGATGTCATCCACAAATACCGCTGGTCGCTCGTCACGTCCATGCAGTCCGGCCCGCCCGGCGCCGGGTAGGAATCGACAACTTCCAGCGTCTCCAGGTTGATCTTGGAAATCGTGTTCTCCGCCCGATTGGAGAGAAACACATGCTTCCCATCGCCCAGCCGTACAAAGTTATGCGCGCCCTTGCCGGTGAAGATTTTCTTCACCCGCTTCTTCGCCCGCCAATCGATCACGTCCACATAGTTTTCGCCCAATATCCCAATCAACAGATACTTCGAATCCGGCGTCATCAGAATGCCCGCCGGCTGCTTGCCAATCGGCAACTTCCACTGAACCGTCTGCGTCTCCAGGTCGATTGCCGCCAGTTGATTCGTGTCCTGCAGCGTGATGAATACGGTCTTCGAATCGGGCGAATAGGCCAGGTGCGACGGCGCCTTCGGCAGCGCGATCCGCTTCACAATCTGGAAATTGTCTGGCTTGTAGATGTCCACCCGGTCCAGCCGTAGCGACACGCTGACGAACCACTTTTTGTCCGGTGAATAACCGATCTGATACGGGTCGGAGATGTTCTTGACTTTGTTCTTGATCTCGCCCGTCGTCCGGTCCAGGAACACCAGTTCGTTGGAGGCCGCGTTGGCGATGATGATGAACTTATCGTCGGGCGTCGCCATCAGATGATGCGGCTCTTTGCCAATCGCGATGCGCTTGGTTTCGCGCTGCGTGTCGGCGTCGATCAGCGAAAGGGTTTCATCCCCGGAGTTCAGTACGATGGCGATTCCAGGAGCGGCCGAAAGGGAAAAGGAAAGCAGGAGTCCGAAACAGAGATAGTGCATTTTGTTTTGGAGCCACGGGGCTCTCCCTCACCGTAGCAGAATCCGCCGCCGGGGACTAGCGGGGGGGACGGCAGAGGGCAAAACGGCAGCCTGGTGTATTACCATGTATGAATGTCACCTTGGACCGACAGGGTGAGTCGCCTGGTTCTAGGAGCTGTGCTAACCGCCTGTACTGTGGGTGTGGTTCATGCGGATCCGGCGGCTTCCTCTTGCGACACGGACACCCGATGCGTGGCTTTGCGTAATTTCTTTTTGCGCTACCAAAGCCCCCTGCACAAGCTCGCGCACGTTTTCCTTCGGGCCGCCGATCAAAACAAAATTGACTGGCGCCTGCTCCCCGCGCTTTCCATCGTGGAAACCAGTGGGGGCAAAAACGGTACGCCGTCGAACGT
>CAMATG010000217.1 GCA_945860645.1 Candidatus Sulfopaludibacter sp. SbA3
TGGCCATCCTGTAAAGACGCGCTTACATCGACTTTCGTTTCGGCGGGGGAGTACTTCACGGCATTGGTGAGGAGATTGTAGACGGCGTACTCCATGAGTTCACGGTCGCCGGTGACGGTGGCGGTGGCGCAGTCGTGGAGTTGAATGTCGATGGATTTGCGCTCGGCGAGGGGGCGGACGCGATCGACACAGGTGGTGACGATTTTGGCGATGTCGAAGGGTTCCTGCTTGAGGTTCAATTGTCCGGCGGAGAGGCGTTCGACGTCGAGGAACGTTTGGATCATGCTGGCGAGACGTTTCGATTCGGCGTGGATCTGCTGGGAGAGTTGCTTCTGTTTCTCTTCGCTGAGTTTGTAGCGGTTCATCAACTCGCTGGAGCCCTGGATGGCGCTGAGCGGGGTGCGCATTTCGTGGGTGACGAACTGGATGGCCTGTTGATAGCGGGAGCGTTCGCTTTCGGTTTCGGCGAGTTGTTCGCGGGTGCGGAAGTATTGGAACACTGCCGCGCAGGTGACGGCGAACCAGGCGGTGGCGGCGGGGGCAACGTAGGGGTAGATGATCTGGTTCAGGAAGAAGATGTGGGGGAGGGCGTGGGCGGTGACGATGAGCGCGACGGCGAAGCCGTAGGCGGGCGTGCCGGACCAGCGGAGGAAGAGGGCGCCGGCGATGGCGATGAAGGCGAGGGAGAGGGCTAGGACCAAGGACGGGGAAGCATCGGAATAGAACTTGCCCTGGGCGAGGGTTTCGTAGGCGTGGGCGTGGATTTCGACGCCGGGCATGGGACGGCGGGTGTTGTAGGGCGTCATCATGCGGTCGCGGGTGGCCGATTGGGCGGTGGCGCCGACGAAGACGACTTTATTGCGAAAGGCTTCGGCGGATTTTGGATTCTTGAGGACCTCCTGCAAGGTGACTTGGGGGATGCGAGATTGCTCGTTCGCATCTGGCGGAAGGTAGCGGATGCGGAGGAGGCGGCCGTCCTCGCGGCTGGCGGGGACGTGGAGTCCTGCGATGTCGAGTCCTTCGGGGGATTCGGTGATCTGCGCGTTGCGGGCGGCGCGGAAGGCTTCGAGGGACAGGGCCCAGTGACGTTCGCGGGCGCCGGATTTTTCGAGCGGCATGTGGCGGCTCATGCCATCGGCGTCGGGTTCGGCGTGGACGTGGCCGAGGGATTTAGACGTTTCGAGGAAGAGGGGCTGGGGGAGTTTCCAGCGGGGGCCGGGGAGGAGCTCGCAGGGGAGGATGACGTTGGCGGCGCTGAGGAATGCCTGGGCGAGTTGGACGTCTTCGCCGCCCTGGCCGGCATCGACCAGCACCACGTCAAGAGCGATGACTTTGGGTTGAGCGGCGGCGACGATTTCGATAGCTTCGGCGAGCTTACCGCGGAGGTTGCGAACGCCTTGGGTGAGCTCGTAGGAGTCCTCATCGAGGGCGAGGATGGCGGATTCGGGGAGCCACGGGGTGGGTTGGTGGGCGCGAAAGAGCCAGTCGGTGGCGTTGTTGTCGATTTGCGTGGCGAGGGGGGTCCAGCTGGCCAGGAGGGCGAGGAGGCCGGCGGCGGAGACGGCGAGCCAGTATTGCGTTTTACCGCTTGCGAGCATTGAGGATTTGTTCGATAGCGTCGGGGTCCGACGGGAGCGACGCGGTGAGCAATTTGGAACCGGTGGCGGTGACGAGCAGCACGTCTTCGATGCGGACGCCGATGCCCTCTTCGGGGATGTAGATGCCCGGTTCGATGGTGATGACGTTGCCGGCTACGAGGGGCTGGATGGGCGGGCCGGGGTCGTGGACATCGAGGCCGACGTGGTGGCCGAGACCGTGAGTGAAGTACTTGCCGAGGGGTTCACCTTTGAGATTTTTGCCGTGGGTGTTGATGTAGTCGAAGGCGATTTTGTGGAGGCTGTTTTCCACCTCTTTGGCGAGGCGCATGCCGGGTTTAATTGCCGCGATGGCGGCGCGCTGGGCACCGAGGACGATGTCGTAAATCTCGCGCTGGCGGGCGGAGAATTTGCCGTTGACGGGGATGGTGCGGGTGATGTCGGAGGCGTACATGGAGCATTCGCCGGCGACGTCCATGAGGAGGACTTCGCCCGAGTCCATGCGGCGATCGTTTTTGTTGTAGTGGAGGATGGTCGAATTGGGACCGGAGCCGACGATGGGGGGATAGGAGCTGCGCTCGCAGCCGGCTTCGAAATAGACGTTGGTCATGGTGGCGCTGACCTGATATTCGAAGAGGCCGGAGGCGGCGCGGAGCCAGGCGGCTTTGTGGGCGGCGGCGGAGACGTCGGCGGCGTGTTGGAGGAGGGTGAGTTCGGCGGGGGACTTGATTTGGCGGAGCGGGAAGATGAGTGGGGCGGCGCTTTCGATGGCGCGGGTGCCGGTGAGGCGGCGGAGCGGGGACTGCTTGTTGATGTTGAGAATCGCGAAGATCTTTTCGGCGGTTTCGAGTTTATTGAAGAGCGTGAGTTCGAATTTGTTGGTGTTGAGAACGTTGGCAAGGCCGGTGGCGTCGACGGCGTTTTTATCGCTGGGGGCGAGTTTGCGGCCGGTGTAGCGTTCCTTGATTTCGTTGCGGGCAGGGAGGAAGAAGAACTCGTCATCGGGCGTGAGGAGGAGGCGGGCTCCGGGCTCGGTCCAGCCGGTGAGGTAGTAGAAATTGGCCTCTTGGAAGTAGCGGCTGCGGAGGTCGCCGCGCTCGTCTTCGGTGGAGCCAAAAAGGACGAGCAGGCCCTTTTCCTTGGCCAGTTGTTCGCGAACTTTGGCGCGCCGCTGGCGATATTCGCTGGGCTGGATATTTTCGACAGCAGAGGCCGAGACGCTGCAAAAAATCAGCGCCGCCCAGATCCGGGGGAACATGACTCAACTATAACGAATGAGATAATGGTCCGCATGGGAATCCGAAGTGAATGGGTGGCCGCTCGCGCTGGCGACGTGGTCCGGACGCAGATGCATTATGCCCGTAAGGGCCTGATTACTGGGGAAATGCAGTATATTGCCCAGAAAGAACGACTGAGCCCGGAGACCGTGCGGGACGAAGTGGCGCGGGGACGGATGATCATCCCGGCCAACATTAACCACAAGGCGTTGGAGCCGATGGCGATTGGGGTGGCCTCCACCTGCAAAATTAACTCGAATATCGGAAATAGCTCCACCACTTCGGACGTGGAAGGCGAACTGGAGAAACTGCGGTATTCGGTGAAGTACGGCGCCGATACGGTGATGGACCTTTCGACGGGCGGCGACATTCCGATGATCCGGAAGGCGATCATTGCGAACTCGCCGGTGCCGATCGGGACGGTGCCGATTTACGAGGCCTTGTCGCGCGTGCGGCGGGTGGAAGACCTGAACCGCAACGTGATGCTGGAAGTGATTGAAGAGCAGGCCGAGCAGGGCGTGGACTACATGACGATCCACGCGGGCGTGTTGATTCAGTACGTCCCGATGACGACGAAGCGGATTACGGGGATTGTGTCGCGCGGCGGATCGATTCTGGCCGAGTGGATGGTGAAGAACCACAAGCAGAACTTCCTGTACGAGTGTTTCGACGATATCTGCAAGATCTTCCAGAAGCATGACGTGAGCTTCTCGCTGGGCGATGGACTGCGGCCGGGGTCGCTGGCCGATGCGTCGGACGAGGCGCAGTTTGCCGAGTTGAAGACCCTGGGCGAACTGACGCGGCGGGCGTGGGAGTACGACGTGCAGACGATGATCGAGGGGCCGGGGCACGTGCCGATGGACCAGATCCAGATGCAGGTGGAGAAGGAGAAGGAGCTTTGCTTTGAGGCTCCGTTCTATACGCTGGGGCCGTTGGTGACCGACTTCGCGCCGGGCTATGACCACATCACTTCGGCGATTGGCGCGGCGATGATTGGGTGGTACGGGGCGTCGATGCTTTGCTACGTGACGCCGAAGGAGCACCTGGGTCTGCCGAACAAGGAAGACGTGAAGCAGGGGCTGATTGCTTATAAGATTGCGGCGCATGCGGCCGATATTGCGCGGCACCGGCCGGGCGCGCGGGACCGGGACGATGAGTTGTCGCGGGCGCGGTATAAGTTCGATTGGCGGCGGCAGTTTGAGTTGGCGTTGGACCCGGAGACGGCGCAGGCGTATCACGATGAGACGTTGCCGGCGGAGGGTTTCAAGGATGCCCACTTCTGTTCCATGTGCGGACCGAAGTTCTGTTCGATGAATATTTCTTCGAAGGTGGAGGAGTTTTCGGCGGAGGACGCGGCGGCTGTTTTGGAAGGCCGGGAGAAGCTGGTTCAGTTCGGGGATTAGGGTGCATTAACATTGAACCGGCTACGTTGAATCAAGGAGCCTGATGGCCAAGATTCGAACACACTATGACAACTTGAAGGTCGCACGCGATGCTCCAATTGAAGTAATTCGTGCGGCCTACAAGTCCCTTTGCATAAAGTACCATCCTGATTTGAATGGGGATGAGCAACGGAATGTCCGGATAATGGCGATCCTCAATACTTCATACGAAGTCTTGGCCGATAGCGAAAGACGGCGACAGCACGACGAGTGGATCATCGAGCAAGAAAGTGAATCTGAGCCGCGAAGTTCAGATGACGGAACGGAGAGCAAGGACCGACAAGCGCCTAGATATGAGCGTGCGGATCCGATGGCTCCCCAGGCTGAGGCCAGCCAAGGTGCCAGCGCCACTCCGGTGAATCCACCTCAGTCGAGAGCAGGCGGCACCGACGTCACACACATTCTCCAAGTGCTTTCGGTTCCGGTAGCGGTGCTCGCCTTGTTCTGGGTGTTTGACTCGCGCCCTTCGTCTGCCCCGGCGAGTCGACGCGAGTCGGTTAGCCAAGAAGTAGCGACCGCTCCAAGCATTCGCTCCGAACCGCTAGCGTCATCAACCACAAGTTCGAAAGTGGGTTCGCTAAACGGCCAAAGAGTGCGAGAGGAAGGAGTTATTATTGACCTCACGACTGGCTCCAAAAGCACACTCGCCGCGGCACCCTTAAGTCGTTTGCCAGCGGGCGTCCGACGTATTGTGTGCCAGAGAGGGCCGCTTGACCCAAATGGCAAACTCTGGCCAGCGAGCTCAAATTATCTTGCTGAAACGACGATCGGCAACAACTCCGGTCGGGCGCACATCACTATCGATAATTCAAGAAATGATTCGGACGTCTTTCTCAAACTAGTCTGGCATGAGCCTGGTGGAGATATTGCTGTTCGGCTGAGCTTTATCAAAGCTGGTGATCAGTTCAAGATGCAAAACATAGGCGCAGGAACCTATGACGTCCGATACCAAGATCTCGACAGTTGTGCTCTAAATAGAAGCCGGACTTTCGCCTTGGAAGAGGTTGAAGAAGCTGATGCTGTCCGGTTTAGCGCGGTTACACTAACACTTTATAAAGTAAGGGGGGGTAATGCGCCGATGCATGCGATTTCCGAAAAAGAGTTCCTCATTCCCGAAATTCAATGACGCTCCCCATCCAGCGCAAGTCCACGCCGGGCTAACAATTCAGCTCATGGAGAACAGGGGAGCAATGACCTAGTCATCGAAAGACAAAGGCTCCCGGAGACGAAACTCGCCCCGGGGTGGGATGAGTTCATCCAGATCAAAACGCGCGCCCGGGTAGAGCAACCATTCCTTCAATGTCAGGCTAGGGGCGGTGGGCGGTGGAGTCCACTCGGAGAACGGAATGACGACTGCAACTTCAACGCCATTGCGTGTGATGATTTGGGCGCCCTCGGTGCAGGCCTGGTTGATTACTGCGCTGAATTTGGATTTTGCGTCTGTGGAGGTCCAGTGGGCC
Source organism: Candidatus Sulfopaludibacter sp. SbA3 (assembly GCA_945860645.1). GTDB lineage: Bacteria > Acidobacteriota > Terriglobia > Bryobacterales > Bryobacteraceae. The sequence continues at coordinate 5,775 of CAMATG010000217.1, forward strand.
ATCGGTAGTTTATGCGGGGACGGGTTCTTCTTTGGTGATCGGGACGATTTGCGAGATCGCCTTTATGACGGCTTTGTCTCGCGCGGCTATTTTCAGGTCATAATCCGCTTGCAGGCGTATCCACATTTCTGGCGTGCTGCCAAATAGCCGAGAGATCCGGAGGCACATGACCGCGGAGAGAGGCCGGCGCTCTGCAAGTATTTCATGTAGCATCTGGCGCGAAACACCTAGCGCTTTTGCGGCGGCTGAAATGGAAAGCCCAACGGCAGGGAGGATATCCTCTCGAAGTATCTCGCCCGGGTGGACGGGCGGGAGTGCGTTCTTTCGTTCCATTTTTTCCTCTTGCTAATGGTAGTCTTCAAAGTCGACATCGACGGCATCTTCACCGGACCAGCCGAAGGTGATTCGGTAATTGGCTGTTATGCGGACGGACCAGCGCGGCGGATTTCCCAATAGTTTGTGGAAAACCATCCCGGGAATCTGCAAATCCTCTGGGGACTTCGCAAACTCCAACAGCTGCAGGACACGGACACACCTACGAATAGAGCCAGCGCCGATGCGGCGGGTTCTACCGGTCAGGCAGAGGTCTTCCAACCCCTTGTGCCGGAAACCGACGATCACCCCTTCAGCTTACTGGAGCCTTGCCGAACCGTCAACCATTTAGTTGACAGATCGGTACTATTCCGCAGCCGCCGCGATGGACGGAACGAAGGTGCAGAGCGGGTCAGACGCCAGCGGGTCGCCGGTGGCGCCGAAGGCGCGGGCGCGGGAGCCGCCGCAGAGGGCGCGGAACTCGCAGACGCCGCAGTGGCCTTCGAACTGGCTGGGGTCGTGGAGTTGTTCGAACAGGGGCGAGTGGCGGTAGATGTCGGCTAGCTTGTCCTTGCGCACGCTACCGGCCGTCAGCGGCAGGAAGCCGGCGGGGCAGATGTCGCCTGTGCAGGAGACGAAGACGATGCCGTGGCCGTCGCGGATGCCGAAGCCGCGGCCGACGCCGCTGCGTTTGATCTGATCGCCGTGCAGGCCGTCTTCGCGCATGCGCTCGATGGCGACGCGGCGGTAGGAGGGGGCCTCTGTTGTCGCCACAGTGAAGGGCGCAGCTTTGGAGGTGTCGTAGATCCAGGACATCAGCTCTTCGGCCTTCTCCGCAGGGAGGGCTTCGAGGACTTTGCCACGGCCGACGGAGATGAGGAAGAAGAGACTCCAGCGGGTGACGCCGTGGGGCTTGAGGAGATCGAAGAGCGCCGGCATGTCGTCGGCGGTTTCGGCGGCGCAGAGGGTGTTCACCTGCAGCGGCATGTTGAGCTCCGTGGCCCAGGCGATGGCCTGCATGGTGCGCGCGAAGGTGCCGGGGACGCCGCGGATGCCGTCGTGGCGTTCGGGCGTGGAGCCGTCGAGGCTTAGGCCGAGGCCGTCGACGCCGTGGTCGATGAGTTTGACGAGGACGTCCTTCGTCAGGGCTGGGGTGGCGGCGGGGGTGATGGACACGCCGATGCCGAGGCGGCGGGCTTCGTCGATGAGTTCGAAGAGATCGGGGCGGAGGAGCGGGTCGCCGCCGGTGAGGATGAGTTGGGGAAGCGGGTCGCCGAACTCGGTGATCTGGCGGAGGAGTTCCTTGCCTTCGGCGGTGGAGAGTTCATTGGGGGCGGGCGTGGGAATGGCTTCGGCACGGCAGTGACGGCAGGCAAGCGCGCAGGCTTGCGTCATCTCCCAGTAGACGTTCATGGGCGTTTGATCGTAGTTACGGGCGGTGTGGCCGTGCATACTTTGATCTTACTCCCGGGGTAGCGGCGCGGCGGTGACTGGGGTCACTTTCGCTTGTAGGTGTATGTCGCGAAGTCGAAATCGAATTCGTTGCGGTCGGGCTTGGACGGGGCGGCGGATTTGGGGATCCACTTGGCGAGGTCGGCCTTGAGTTTGGTGTATTGCGGGTCGCCGGCGAGGTTCTTCCAATCTTCTTTGTCCACCGATTCGTCGTAGAGTTCTTCGGTGCCATCGCTGTATTTGATGTAGCGCCAACGGTCCGTGCGGACGGCGTGGTTGCCACGGTTGAAATCGATGACGGCGGGAGGGCGTTGGGCTTGCGAGTTTTCGAGCAGCGGGCGCAGGCTGAGGCCTTCGAGCTGCGGACGTTTGGGGAGGGCGCAGAGATCTACGAGGGTTGGGTAGATGTCGAGCAGGCTGACGGCCTGTTTGCGGGGCTGGCCGTTGGCGCGGGTGCCGGGGCCGGCGATGATCAGCGGGACGTGGGTGGAGCGCTGCCAGAGAGTGGATTTGTGCCAGTGTTCCTTTTCGCCGAGGTGCCAGCCGTTGTCGGACCAGAAGACGATGATGGTGTTGCGGGCGTGGGCGCTTTTTTCGAGGCCATCGAGCAGGCGGCCGATCATGGCATCGGCAAAGGTGATGGCGGCGAGATAGGCGCGAACGGCGTCGCGCCACCTCCCTTCCCGGACGATCCGGTTGTGTTCCTCGCGGCGAGCGGCGGCCCAGTTCTGGCCAATCCTCGGCACGTCATCGAGATCGCCGGCGGGGGTGTAGGGGATCTTCACTTTTTCCGGCGGATACATGTCGAAGTACTTCTGCGGCGCGAACATGGGGATGTGCGGGTGCCACAGGCCGACGGCGAGGAAGAAGGGTTTCTGTTGGGGTTGGCTTAGGAATTCGAGGCCGAAATCGATGGCCTTCTGATCCCCGTATTCGCGCTCTTCGGCGGGGATGACGCCCCAGTCGAATTCGCCCTGGAAGTTCTTCAGGCCGTTGAAGGGATGGCCAGCCGGGGCGGGGACGCGCTTGTTCCAGGGGTACCAATCGGCGCGGCGATACCAGGGGTCATCGAAGACCTGGAGTTGGAATTCGTCCCATTGGTCCGGCGGGTTGTTGCCGACGGTGTGATGGAAGACCTTGCCGGCGCCGGCGACACGGTAGCCATTGGCCTTGAAGTGCATGGGGAGGGTGACGGCGTCGGGCAGGTTGGGGCGCCAGAACTGG
>CAMATG010000218.1 GCA_945860645.1 Candidatus Sulfopaludibacter sp. SbA3
CTCATCCTCTTCGCCTCCGACAACGGCGGCTGCGCCGAAGAGATGCCCGCCGACATGTCCCCCGCGGAAAAGAAGGCGCGCAAAATGCCCGAAAAAACCCGCGACGGCCGCCCCATCCGCTACGGAAACCTCCCCGCCGTCATGCCCGGCCCCGAAGACACCTACCAGAGCTACGCCGCCAACTGGGCCCACGTCTCCAACACCCCCTTCCGCCGCTTCAAACACTGGACCCACGAAGGCGGCATCGCCAGCCCCCTCATCCTCCACTGGCCCGGCCGCGTCCCCGCCGGAGCCTGGAAACACGCCCCCGCCCACATCATCGATCTCTTCCCCACCCTCTGCGCCCTCGCCAACGCCAAACCAGCCAAGCCCATCGAAGGCCTCGATCTCTTCCAGCCACCACCCGCCTCCCGCCGCCTCTTCTGGGAGCACGAAGGCAACCAAGCCGTCCGCGATGGCGATTGGAAGCTCGTCCGCGAACACGCCAAACCCTGGGAACTCTACAACCTCAAACAGGACCGTACCGAACTCCGCGACCTCGCCCGCAGCCAACCCCGCCGCGTCGAAGACATGGCCCGCCAATGGCAACAATGGGCGGACCGCGTCGGCGCATTACCCTGGAAGAGTTGGGAACAAAAATGAACACCCCCGTCAACCTTGCCCAAGCCTTCAGTACGTTCCACGACCACTGGCGCCCCCGCCTCGCCGGCACGCTCAACGACTACGTCATCAAAATTGTCAAATTCCAAGGCGAATTCGTCTGGCACAAGCACGACGACACCGACGAACTCTTCCTCGTCCACAAAGGCGAAATGATCGTCCGCTTCCGCGACCGCGACGTCCCCCTCAAAGCCGGCGAACTCTTCGTCATCCCCAAAGGCGTCGAACACATCACCGTCGCCGAAAACGAGTGCGAAGCCCTCCTCATCGAACTCGCCGGAACCCGCAACACCGGCGACGTTGAGGACCCCGATAAAACCGCCACCGTCGAACCCTCCATTTAACGCAAAACGAAAAACCACACCGGCACCGCCACCCCCGCCAGCCCCAGTCCCGCCGTCCACCACCCCGGCCACCACCGGAAACTCACCCCCGCCAATACAAAATTGCCGAACGTAAACACGGGCATCGTAACCAGCAAATCAATCCGAATCCACTCCGCCACCGGCCGCAACGCAAACGACACTTCGTGGAACGCCAACAGCACGTTCACAAACGCCGCCACCCACGCCCACGGGCGTCCCGCAGCCCGCGCCAACGCCAAAGCGCAGACGGCGCCCGCGCCGAAAATCGCCGCCAAGGCTGGAATCATATCTGCCGATTAGAGCCGATTTCCCGCCGTTGAACAATCGGTTGGAACCATTAGGCCCTATTCAGGTTGAACCCCCCTCCTGGAATGCCGTACCCTCAAGATAGGTAACTATGCGCACGCTTTTCCTGAATCCGCCGTCATTCGAGGGGTTTGATGGTGGCGCCAGCTCGCGCTGGCCGGCTTCCCGCGAAATTGAATCCTACTGGTATCCCGTCTGGCTCACCTATCCCGCCGGCATGCTGCCCGATTCCAAACTGCTCGACGCGCCGCCCCACAAGGTGTCCATCGAACAGACCGTCGCCATGGCCAAGGACTTCGAACTCCTCGTCCTGTTCACCTCCACCCCCGGGTTCCACGTCGACGCCAAAATGGCGTCTATGATGAAGGACATCAACCCGAAAATGAAGGTGTGCTTCGTCGGGCCCCCCGTCACCGTCGAACCGGAAAAGTGCCTCCGCTCCTCCAAAGCCATCGATTTCGTCGTCCGCAAAGAGTTCGATCACCAAATCGTCGACTTCGCCAACGGTAAGCCGCTCGAAGAACTCCCCGGCGTCAGCTTCCGCAAAGGCGATGGCTTCTGGCACAACCCCGACGGTCCCGTCATCGAAGATCTCGACTCCCTCCCCTGGGCCTCCAAGGTCTACAAGCGCGACCTCGATTTCACCCGCTACAACGTCCCGTTCCTCAAGAACCCCTTCGTCTCCATCTACACCTCCCGCGGTTGCCCCGCCCAGTGTACGTTCTGCCTCTGGCCCCAAACCCACTCCGGCCACCGCTGGCGCCTCCGCTCCGTCGCCGACGTCGTCAACGAAGTGAAATGGATCAAGGAAAACTTCCCCGGTATCCAGGAAGTCTTCTTCGATGACGACACGTTCAACTACCGCAAGGAACGGACGATCCAGATGTGTAAGGAACTCGCCAAGGTCGGCATGACCTGGTCCTGCACCTCCCGCGTCACCACCGATTACGACACCCTCGCCGCCATGAAGGACGCCGGCGGCCGCCTCATGATCGTCGGCTACGAATCCGGCGACCAGCAGATTCTCAAGAACATCAAAAAAGGCGCCACCGTCGACATGGCCCGTCGCTTCACGACGAACGCCCACAAGCTCGGCCTCAAGATCCACGCCGACTTCATCATCGGCCTCCCCGGCGAATCCCGCGAGTCCATCCAAACTACCATCGACTTCGCCAAGGAACTGGACTGCGAAACCATCCAGGTCTCGCTCGCCCACCCCTACCCCGGCACCGAGTTCTACGATCACGTCGTCAAGAACGAGCTCATCACCCTCGATTCCATGACCGACGAAATGGGCCACCAGCTGCCCAACATCATCTACCCCGGTCTCGATCGCGGCGAACTCGTCGGCTCCGTCGAACGCTTCTACTCCGAATACTACTTCCGTCCCAAGGCCGCCTGGCGCATCGTCCGCGCTGCCATGTTCGACGCCAACGACCGCAAACGCCTCTACAAAGAAGCCCGCGAATACCTCGCCCTCCGCAGCAAGCGCAAGCAGTTCGTCAAGGATCAGAAGCAGGCCTCGCTCGCCAGTGCCAACCAGTAGTAGCGCCGCAAGCGAAAAACTGGTCTGGAAAACGCGGCTCTTCGCCGCCATCGTCGTCCTCACCAACGTCACCGGCAATTTCGCCCTCTCCTGGGGCATCAAACACGGAGCCGCCATGGACGGCTCCGCCTGGTCGTTCGTCCGCGTCATCTTCGATCCCTGGGTCTTCTGCGGCATCCTCCTCCTCTCCGGCTGGGTCCTCTCCCGCATGGCCCTCCTAAGCTGGGCGGACTTGAGCTACGTCATCCCCGTCACCTCCGTCGGCTTCGTCATGAACGCCATCATGGGCGCCGTCTTCCTCGGGGAAGTCATCACCCCCACCCGCTGGCTCGGGACGCTCTGCATCGTCGGTGGCACCGTCCTGGTCGGCCTCACCGCCCCCAAAACGGAGACGCAATAATGGCCTGGCTCTACGTCGCCATCATCGTCATCTCCACCGTTGCCAGCGACCTCCTCCAAAGCTGGGAAATGAAGCGCCAGGGGGAAGTCACCGATTTCGGCGTCGGCGGCATCGGCCGCCTCCTGAAACTCCTCCTCACCAAAGGCCCCCTCATCGGGTCCATCATCTTCCTGGCCATCTCCTTCTACGCCTTCCTAGCCCTCCTCGCCGTAGCCGATCTCAGCTTCGCCGTCCCTGCCACCGCCTTAAGCCTGGTCGCCGAAACCATCCTCGCCCGCCTCGTCTTGAAGGAAACAGTCACCCCCGCCCGCTGGGGCGGCACCGTCCTCGTCGCCATCGGCGTCGCCCTTCTGGCACTCTAGAGAATCCCCATGGAATGGCTGTTTCTCATCCCCCTCGGCTACCAGTTCGTCGCGCTCATCGCCTGCATCAAACGCATGTTCCAAACGCGCCCCCAGCCGGAGGCGATGCCCCCCATCTCCATCCTCAAACCCGTCCGCGGTGCCGACCCTCTCTTCTATTCCGTCGTCTGCTCCCACGCGCAACAAGACTACCCCCACTTCGAACTCCTCTTCGCCGTCTCTGATATGGACGACCCCGCCGTCCCCATCATCCAACGCGCCATCGCCGAATTCCCCAACCGCCGCATCCGCCTGATCATCCGAAACACCCAAACCCCCAACCCCAAAGTCGGCGCCCTCATCGACCTTGAAAAGGAAGCCCTCTACGACGTCTTCCTCGTCAACGACGGTGACATCCGCGTCCCCCAGGGCTACTTAAAGACGCTCGCCGCCGAACTCGAACAACCCAACACCGGCCTCGTCACCGCCCTCTACCGCGCCCGCGCCGAACACCTCCCCGGCCAGGTCGAAGCCCTCGGCGTCTCCACGGACTTCGCCCCCTCCACCCTCGTCGCCCCCTTCGTCGGTGTCACCGAATTCGCCATGGGCTCCACCCTCTTCTTCCGCCGTAGCGATCTCAACGCCATCGGCGGTTTCGCCGCCCTCGGCGACTACCTCGCCGACGACTACCAACTCGGCCGTCTCATCACCCGCGCCGGCAAGCGCACCCACCTCTCGGCCTGCATCGTCGAAACCAGCCTCGGCGCCCAAACCTGGCGCGACGCCTGGGAACACCAGCTCCGCTGGGCCCGCACCATCCGCGTCTCCCGCGGCGGCGTCCTCGGCTACCTCGGCCTGCCCGTCACGTTCGGCACTCTCTGGGCCCTCGTCGCGTTCCTGACAGGCCACCCCTACATCGGCTTCACCATCTTCGCCCTGCGTTTCAACGTCGCCGTCCTCGCCGGCCTCATGATCCTCGAAGACCGTAACGTCGTCTTCCGGCTCTCGCTCATGCCCCTCCGCGACATGGCCGGCGTCGCCATCTGGTTCGCCGGTCTCTTCGGCAACACAGTCGAGTGGGGCGGCCGCCGTCTCACCCTCCATCCCGACGGCCGCATCCGCGATTGAAAAAAGGTCCCCCATTCCCACGCCAATCGTGGTATTCTAAAAGACGTCACGCCGTTTATGCGCCCGTAGCTCAGCTGGATAGAGCGTCTGGCTACGAACCAGAAGGCCGGGTGTTCGAATCACTCCGGGCGCACCATAAAAACTCCGACATATAGTTCGTTGAGTACCGTGACTAGGTTCGGGAACACAGCGCCGTTTAGGTCGCTGTGCCGGATTTTGTGCGGGGTCTGCGCTTCGTGGGCTCTCTCCATAGCCTCCCGCGCCTGCTCTTCTGAGGAAGACATACGTCATGGAGGGGTGCTACCAACCGCACGTCGAGCGTAGTTCCGGTAAATGCTCATCGAGCCCGGCAAGGCTGAAGCGTATCTCCTGGGGCGAACCATTGAATGTCGTGAATTCGATCACCAACTTATTCTTTTTCGCCATCGTCTTAATTTCGTCGATGGCGTTCCGGAAGAAGTACGCTTCACCGTCAGTCGATTTCAACATCACGTATTCCCACGTCTCATCCTTGTCGTAGCGGGCGCGGGTCACTGTTGCGTCCCCGTTGTAACCTTCGCCGTGATAAAGGTGGCCAGTCATCCCAGTGCGAAGGATGGCGTCCGTCTTTTTCTCTTGACATCGCAAGACGATTGCGGGAGTGAAGGATCTCGATGGCCAACCAATTATTGGGCCATCTGCCTCCAAGAAAACAAGAACCGTTTTCGTGTCATCGAAGGATGACTTATCTACTTTTTTGCGCCATCCGCTCGCCGGCGCCGTATGCTGCAGCGCCGTAACCGCTGGCTGCTTCTCCGACGGAATTTCTCGCGTTTGGCTTTCAGGTGGGAGCGGATGCTTAACGCATGCCGTGCCGAGCACCGCCAACGCCGCTAGTATCATGCGCATCTTGTCACTACTATATCTCCTATTTGCCAGCCGAATTGCCGAAGACGCCATCCGTGACGGATTCCAGTGCATGCTCGGGTTCGCAAGGGACCATGGAGTAGCCGCGGGCCACTGCACCTCCCAGCATTTTTGAAGCTGAACCCAAATTCAAATTACATTGATCTCTGTTGATCGAGCGGACATCCGTGTTAACATCCGTTAGCCCGAATAACCTGTTGGAGAACTCAAAATGATCCGCACATCTGTTGTCTTCGTCTTTTCGTCCCTGATTTTATGCACAATAGTGAACGCGGCGGATAAGCCTCGTGTGTACATCACCGCAAGCGAGACGGTAGATGCATCCAACTCCCGCGACAAAGCTAAACATGTTGATTTTGGGACCGCGCTGTCCGCGGCCCTTACTAAGAAGAGCGTTCCCGTGTTGATGGTGACTGACCCGGCTAAATCTGAATGGACAATCAAGAGTGTCTCATCACAGAAGGAAGACAGTACCGGAACCAAGGTTGCGAAGATGGCTCTCCTGGGAGCGTTTAGCGGCGATTTCACGAAGTTCGAAGGTACGATTCAGGTAATTGACAACCAAAGCAGTGCCGTCCTGTTTGCGTATAACGTCAAGAAGGGGAACTTCCAGTCAGCGGCGGAAGCATTCGCGAAACATTTCAAAGGTTATCTGGAAAAAAGTCGTCCCTAGCCGATACGAAGGTATGCCGACTCTCGGGCGTCGCCGCAACAATCGCGTTTCCCTCTCTTCCCCCATCCAGGTCTCCTGGCTCGATCCCCGCGGCAACCCCCACTGTTTCCAGGCCACCGCCATCGATATCTCCGATTCCGGTATCCGCTTCGCCCTCCCCGAAGCCCCCGCTGACGCCGTCCCCGTCCAAATGCGCGCCCACAATCTCGGCCTCACCTGCACCGGCAACGTCCGCACCTGCGCCCGCAACGGCGATAAATTCATCGTCGGCATCGAATTCACAGGCACCGCCCGCTTCAACCGCGTCTCCGCCGGCATCGCCCGCCCAACAGCCCGCCGCACCTCTCTGTAACGCAAATGTCACGAAACTGTCAGGAAGCTGTATCCGTTCGCTTCCTACCCTGGAAGCATCCATGCTTTTATCAGTTGTTAAATCGCTGTCCATTGCCATCCTTTTCTCTGCCCTCTCCTTCGCTCAGGTCGACCGCGCCACCCTCAGCGGCACCATAACTGACCCTTCCGGCGCCCAAATCGCCGCCGCCGAAGTAGCCGTCGAATCCGCCGCCACCGGCCTCCGCCGCAATACCCTCACCTCCGCCACCGGCGCCTACCAACTGCCCGCCCTCCCCCCCGGCACCTACACCATCTCCATCTCCAAAACCGGTTTCAACACCGCCAAGTTCGACCGCGTCACCCTCACCGTCGGCCAGTCCCGCACCCTCGACGCCCAACTCTCCCTCGGCGCCGTCGCCACTGCCGTCGAAGTCTCCGCCGAAACCACTCCCCTCGATCAAAAATCCGCCGAAATCGGCACCGTCATCGGCGAACAGCAGATGAAAAATATCCCGCTCAACGGCCGCCACTGGGCCTCGCTCATGGCCCTCGCCCCCGGCGCCGTCAACGTCGGTGAAGGCAACCAAAACTCCATCCGCTTCTTCGGCCGCCCCCGCGATGACAACAATTGGACCTTCGACGGCGTCGACGCCACCGGCATCAAAGACCCCCGCCAGGAAGGCAACCTCCGCCTCGTCATCTCCACCGATTCCATCGCCGAATTCCGCGTCAACTCCCTCCCCTTCACCGCCGAAGGCGGCATCGGCGGCGGCGCCCAAATCAATCTCGTCTCCAAAACCGGCACCAACTCCTTCCACGGCTCCGCCTACGAGTTCTTCCGCAACTCCGCCCTCGACGCCCGCCGCCCCTTCGATGGCGCCCACCCTCCCCCCTTCCGCCTCAACCAGTTCGGCGCCAACCTCGGCGGCCGCATCGTCAAGGACAAAACGTTCTTCTTCGCCAACTGGGAAAGCCTCTACCAGCGCCTCTCCATCTCCCGCGCCGACGGCCTCGTCCCCTCCGCCGCCTTCCGCCAGCGCACCCCCGCCGCGCTCCAAAGCCTCATCAATCTCTACCCCATCGGCACCGGCCCCGGCGCCAACGCTAACGTCGATCGCCTCATCGCCGAAACCCCCGAAAAACGCAACGAACACTCCGGCATGATGCGCGTCGATCACCGCATCAACGATAAACACTCCCTCTTCTTCCGCTTCGCCATGACCGACGGCCTCATCAGCCAGATCCGCAACGGCCTCCTCGAAACCCGCGATTCCTACATCCGTCCCACCAACGCCACCACCCAGTGGCAGCAGCTCTGGAGCCCCACCGCCGTCAATGAAATCAAGCTCGGCTTCAACCGCTCCGCCCTCACCCGCAACGACGTCGGCCGCATCCCCGAAGGCGTTTCCATCCCCGGCTTCACCTCCACCCAGCCCACAACCTACATCATCGAAAAACCCAGCGCCTACTCCATCGTCGATAACCTCTCCTGGATCCGCGGCCGCCACACCATCAAGGCCGGCGGCGAAATCCGCCGCATCCACCTGAACGTCGGCAACGGCCCAGCCACCTCCGTCGCCTTCGCCAGTCTCGACGCCTTCCTCCGCAACTCCCTCAATAGCGTCTCCATCGGCAGCCGCCTCGATACCGTCGGCGTCCGCCGCACCTTCCACGCCCTCTACCTCCAGGACGAAATCCGCTTCTCCTCCGCCCTCACCCTGAACGTAGGCCTCCGCTACGAACAGTACACCGTCTCCAAAGATGTCGTCGGCCGCGGCCGCGTGTTCGACGCCGTTCGCTGCCAGGGCTTCTGCGCCCCCGGCACCCCCTGGTTCTTCGGCGATAACGACAACATCGCCCCCCGCCTCTCCCTCGCCTGGACCCCGAAATCCCTCGGCGGCAAAACCGTCATCCGCACCGGCTACGGCCGCTACTTCGGCCCCGGCCAGAATGACGACGTTACTGCCGCTATCGATAGCCTCCCCGAAAATCTCTCCCTCACCGCCGCCGACGCGCCCACCCTCTCCTATCCGCCCGCCCCCTTCCTCACCCAGCTCCGCTCGCAAGGCCAAACGCCCCGCAGCGTCCA
>CAMATG010000219.1 GCA_945860645.1 Candidatus Sulfopaludibacter sp. SbA3
GAGATGCCTTCGGCGGTCGGGGTGACCAGGCCTTGGACGTTGAAGACGTTGAAGACGTCGACGTTCAGGCGGACTCGCGTGCGCTCCGTGAAGGAAAAGTACTTGCCCATGGAGGAGTCCATGGTCCAGTTGAAGGGTCCGAGTCTGTACTGGTTGCGCCAGGGGTGGAGGCCGGTATCGTAGTTGACCCGGACGACGCCGCCGGTTTGGAGCGGCAGGTAGACGACGTCGGTGTCGTAATCGGCGTTGTTGGGGTCCGTGGGCAGACCGCCCTTGGGCCACGGATTGATGGGCTTCTGGGCGGGCTTATAGTTCTCCGGAAGGCCGAAGACGCCGGTGCGGAGGCCGGCGGGGTTGCGGCTGTTGATGTTTCGCTCGGAGATGTAGCCGTTGAACCAAAGGTAGCCCTCAATACAGCGCTCGTCGGCGGGGTTTCTGGATAGTTCCGGGGTGGCGCGGCAGTCGAGGATCTTGTATTTGTTTTTGTAGACTTCGAACTTGCCCATCTCGCCCCAGTCGCCGGTGGGCATGGTGAACCAGGAGCTAACGACGGTGCCGGTACCGCGCATGTGCCAGCCGCCGATGAGCGTTTGCAGCCAGCCGCGGGCGTTGCCGGCCACGTACTTCCCTTTGCCGAAGGGGAGATCGTAGCTCCAGTTCCAGCGGATGCGGTGCTTGGGGACGCCGGTGTCGCGGTCGTAGAAGAGGAAGCGGTTGAGTTCGCGGAGATCGGTGGGGACGGTGCCGGGGAGATAGGCCGAGACGGCGGAAGATTGATCGTCGCGGAAGGAGTTACCGGCGAGGCGGAGGGAGTTGGTGAGTGTATAGAAGGCCTGGATGCCGAGGCCGTTGCGGAAGCGGCGTTCGAATTCAAGGGCCCAGGTGGAGGAGTTGATGTAGCCGGAGCGCTGGAGGATGCGGATGTCGGTATAGGCGTTTTGATCGAACGGGCGGCGGAGGACGCTGGCGAATTCGCCGGTGGGGGTGGGGCGGCCGGTGGTGAGGTAGTAGATGTAATCGTTGGCCTGGGGGTTGATATTGAAGAGCTGATCGGCGTTGACGCCGTGTTTGCCTTTGTAGCTGAGGCGGATCACGGTGGAGAGGGAGAGTTGTTTTTCTATCAGCAGGTTCCATTCGTGGATGCGGAGGGAGGGCTGTTTGCCGTCCATGGCGACGACGCCCTGGCCGCGACCGAGGGAGGTGGGGTTATTCAGATCGATGAGGTTGGCGCTGCCGACGCCGGTTTGGACGTCGGGCAGGGTGCGGATCTGGTAGTTGGGAATGCCGTCTGGGCTTTGGGCGGCGGCGTTGGGGTTGTAGGTGTAGGTGGCGCGGAAGGGGGCGAGGCCGGAGAACTGAGCGAGGAGGGTGCGCATGGGCACGGCGGAAAGATAGAGGCCGTAGCCGCCGCGGATGATGATGGCACGGGCGCCTTCGGTGATGTTGTAGGCGAAGCCGGCGCGGGGGGCGATGTCGTAAAGATTGGAGGGGAACAGCTGTTTGGACTTGCCGAGTTCTTCGGCGCTCTTGAAGGACATGCCGACGCGTTGGAAGTTTTCGACCACGCGCGGGGTGGTGGCACCGATGTCGTAGTAATACTGAAGCGATTCGGGGAGTTGGATGGACTTACTTTTGAGGTCAAAAGCAGTTAGTAAGTTGTTCTGTTCGGTGAAGGCGGGATTGATGTCCCAGCGCATGCCGGGGGTGAGGGTGAGGCGGCGGTTGACGCGCCACGTGTCCTGGAGGTAGAGGCCGTAGTTTCTTTCGCGGACGCGCATGATGCCGCGCTTGAGGCCGACGGTGTAGGTGCCGGCGTATCCCAGGAACATGCTGGCCATTTCGTGGCCGGTTTGGGGGGTGGTGCCGGGGTTGACGGCGGTGCCGAGGGTGGAGGATTCAAGGGCGGTGGAGAGGGGGCTATAGGCGACCGAGCCGGAGATGGCGCCCTGGTCGGGGAGGAGGTGCTGCTTTTCGTCGTGGGCACGGAAGCCGAAGGCGACGTTGTGCTTCTTGCGGATCAGGCTGTAGTTCTGCTCCACGTTGGAGATCATGCTGTAGAGCTGGCGGCGGTTGTCGCCTTCGATGAGGTTGTAGTTCGTGAGGCCGGTGCCGGTGACGTTGGGCCAGCCGATTTCGCCCAAGGGATTGGGGAGGCCGAGTTCCTTGGACCAGTCCTTTTGCTCGGGGCCGGTGACGGTAAGGGAGAGCTGCCAGGTGCGATTGGCCAGGGTTTCGACGAAGAAGCCGGCGGAGAAGGTGTGGATCCAGCTGAGGGCGATGGACTTGCCGGTGACGGGGTTATAGGTGACGTTGGCTTCTTTGTTGAGCGTGGGCGGGCCGTTGTTGGAGGCGGTGCCGAGGAAGTGCGACGAGCGGGTGCCGCCGTTCATTTTGATGAAGAAGTTGTCTTTGTCGGTGAAACGGTGGTCGAGGCGGAGGACGGTGGGGGTGTCGCTTAAGTTGGGGTAGGAGGTGGTGGGGACGACGAGGCGGAGGTTGTTGACGACGAGGGGGTTGGTGATGTCCGTCGGCAGGGGGGTGATTTCGAAGAGACGTTTGGTGACGGGGTTGAGGCGGTTGAGGGGAATCTGGTTGTTGACGAAACGGTCGCGGACGGTGACGAGGCGGCCGTTGGCGAACTCTTCGGTGCGGGTGGATTCGGGGTCGTAGAGTTGGAGGAGGCGGCCCTGGGTGTCGACGAGGCCGGAGAAGTCGCCGGCGCGCATAGCGGCGGTGGGGACGCGGAAGTCGCGCGTGACGCCCTGGACCCATTCGGAGCCTTCGCGGGTGAAGAAGAAAAAGCTGCGGTTTTTGCCGTTATACCAAGACTTTTTGCCGTTGGCGCCGAAGGAAGGGATGACGATGGGGCCGCCGACAGAGCCGCCGAACTCGTTGCGGATGAGCTTTGGCGTTTGGAAGGGGCGGCCGTCGAGGAAGACGTCCTGACGGGCGCGGGCGACGCCGAAGGCGTTGTTGCGATGGGTTTCGAAGACGGCGAATTGAAGGCGATTGGAGCCGGACTTGGTGGAGACGATGACGGAGGTGGGGCGGGTGTATTTGGCGGAGGATGTGCTGGTTTCGACGCGGACTTCGCCGATGGATTCGAGGCCTTGGAGGTTGGCCGAGCCGCCGAACTCGCGGTTGTTGGCGGCGGCGCCGTCCTGGACGTAATCAGTGGAGTAGCTCATGAGGCCGGAGACGCGAATGGCGCCGCCGGCACCGTCGGAATCTTCGACGCCTGGGGTGACGTTGGCGAGGAGGGTGTTGAGATTGCGGCCGTTAATGGGGAGTTCTTTGATGCGTTGGGAGTCGAGGGTGGAGGCGTCAGTGGGGTCGGTGGTGTTGACGAGGGGAATGGCGTCGGTGACCTGGACGGTTTCGGTGACCTGGCCGGGGGTGAGGACGGGTTCGATGACGGCGATCTTGCCGGTTTCGAGAGTCAGTTCGCCCTCCCAGGCTTTCATGCCGGCCATTTCGACGCGGACCTTATAGAGGCCGATGTTGAGGGGCGGCGTGACGAAGAAGCCTTCGGCGTTGGTGACGGTGGCGGTGGTGAGGCCGGAGGCCTGGTGGCGGATGGCGAGTTTGGCACCGGGGAGGACGGCGCCGGTGGGGTCCTTAACCGTGCCCTGGATGGAACCGCCGCCGGCGCTGGATTGGGCGAAGGCGGCGATGGAAAGGAGGAGGGCCAGAAGGATTGCGGGCATGGAGCTTCTGAAATTTTAGCGCAGGGAGGTTACTCCAGGCGGATGACGGCGGCGTTGCGGTCCTGAATTGTGAGTTGAAGTTGATTATTTAATAATTTGGGGGCGGCGACGCCTGACTGCCAGAGCTCCGTGGCGGTCTTGAAGTTGGTGGCGAGGGTGACGGTGGCGGTGCGGGGGGCGCGGCCGGGGTTGACGACCCAGAGGTATGTGCCGCCGGGGCCGGTGTGCAGGCGTGCTTGGAGGGTGGGATCGTTGATGGTGAGGCGCTGCTTGACGCCGGCCCAGGGGAGGAGTCCGGCGAAGAAGGCGCGGGTATCTGGCGAGTGGTGGAGGAAGTACGATGCACCGGGGAAGGTGCCAATTAGCAGGGTGCGGCCAATGCCCGCGGTGTGTTCGACGGCGGCGATGGCGTTGCCGGCATATGCGCCGGCCTGCTTGCCACCGGCGAGGGCGAATTGTTGGAGGAAGTAGCGGCCTCCGATGGGCTTGCCGTGGACTTGGAGGGTGAGCTTTTCGAGGAGATCGGGCGTGAATTCGACGTAGGATTCGCGAGCGCCGAAGAGGGTATCGAGGCCGAAGTTGGGCTGGCGGGTGCCGACTTTGCCATGTTCGCCGAAGTAGCCGGGGCAGCCTTCACTGACGAGGATGCCGCCGTTGCGGACGTAGGTTTCGAGCTTGCGGGCGCTGGCCGCGGTGAGGTGGATGGGGTAGGGAAGATAGACGAGCGGGTATTGGGCGATGTCGTCGAGGTGTACGAAATCGGGCTGGATATGGGAGTCGAAGAAAGCTTGATACGCACCGCGCGCGGATTCGGCGTAGTGTTTGGTGGAGCCGTTTTGTTGGACGAAGTTGAAGACTTCGGCTTCGGGGACGAAGGCGATGCCGACGTCGCCGCGGACGGGGCGGGAGCGCCAGAGGTCTTTGTTGGCGTTGGCCCATTTGGCGACTTTGCCGGCCATTTCGGCGCGGGGGGTGACGGAGCCATCCATGCCCATGGGGCCGAAGGCGCCGAAGAGGGGGCCATCGAGGAGCGGGCGCCAGCGGGGGTAGAGGATGCCTGTCGCGCCGCCGGCCATGGAGATGAGGTTCCAGAGGCGGACGTCTTTGTCTTCGGAGATGCGGCCGTCTTCGCGGGGGCGGCCGATGACTTGGGGCTGCATCCAGAGGGGGCCGGCCTGGGCTTCGGCGTGCCAGAAGGGTTTGCCGCGGGAGCCGGCGCGGGTGAGATCGAGGGCATGGAACTGTTTCCAGAGTTCGCTGCCCTTGCGGGAGGCGACCCAGGTGAGGCCCCAGGAGTCGACTTGCGCGGCGGAGCGCCAGTCGTTGTTGGCCGAGGCGGGGAGGCCTTCGAGGGTGGAGGCGATGCCGTGGGCGGTGACGCGGTTGCGTTTGTCGAGGCCGCGGACGAGATCGACGCGCCACTGATGGAGGCGGAACATGTTGTCGGTGCGGAACTCGAGCCAGTCCAGACTTTCGGGGTAGCCGCCGAGGGAACGGGGCGGGTGGACGTTGGCCCAATCGGCATAGCTGTAGCGGTACCAAGCTTTGCCGAGGGCATCGAGGGTGCCGTACTTTTTCTGGAGCCAGGCGCGGAACTTCTGTTGCGTGGCGTCGCAGTAGCAGAGCATTTTCGGGGGCGCGCCGCCGGGCCAGGCGTGTTCGTTCCAGAGATCCCAGGCCCACATGGCGGGGTGGTCCTTGTAGCGGTTGACGAGGGCGGTGAGGAAGGCACCGGCGCGTTCGCGGGCGTCTTCGTTGTCGAGGCAGAGGCCGGGGAAGCCGCCGGTGGCGGAGGAGCCGGAGATGGAGGAGTCCGTACGGGTGCCGTCGGAGGCGAGGTAGCGGGCGTGGCTGAACTGATCGTAGGCCCATTCGGGGGCGGCGGTGATCATTTCCGAGACGGTGACTTTGATGCCGTTTTCGGCGGCGAGTTCAAACATGCGGTCGTAATCGCGCCAGTCGAATTTACCGGGGGCGACTTCGATGGCGGACCACATGAACCAGTGTCGGAAGTTATTGATGCCGAGTTGGGCGGCCTGTTTGTGGTCCTTGGCCCAGTCTTCTTCGGGCGGGTTGGATTTGCGGAAGTAGACGGCGCCGTAGGGGAAGATGGGGTCGCCGGGGGCGGGGGCGGCGAGGAGGGAGGCGGCGGGGAGGGTGGCGAGGAAGGTGCGGCGTTGCATGGGTAACTCCTGCCGCATTATTTCATTTTGGTGGTGTGGGCGTGGGATGATTCGGCTATGTTGCTAGCCGCGGCAGTTCTAACGTTTGCTTTAGCCGATTGTGACGATGTTGTGCAGGCGCCATCGGGGGATCTGTTCCTGGCGTGCCATTCGCCTTCGGACCGGTTTCGGGTTCCCGTCGTTGGGCAGAAGACGGTGAATGACGAGATGGACGGATATGTCATTCGACTTAGAAAGGCTACGTATGAGATCGTCTATGTTGCGCGGATGGGCGGGGGTTCGTATGACTCGGCTTCGCGGGTGGCTGTGGACGGGCAGGGGAACGCGTGGGTGGTTGGAGTTACTCAGTCGGCTGATTTTGTGGTGACTCCGGACGCATGGCAGAAGGCCTATGGCGGGGATGGGGATGCGTTCCTGATGAAGCTGGGGCCGGAGGGGCAGGTGCTGTTTTCGACTTTCGCCGGCGGCCCGAAGAATGACTTCGGCAACGCGATTGCGTTGGACGGGGACGAGCCGATTATTGGCGGAACGAGTGACGGCGATGGATTTGTGCAATGCGGACCTTCGCGGCGGGTGACGTTTGGCGGGAGCGGGGAAGAAAAGCTAGCGGGGATGGCGTTTCATAAGGGCAAGCTCTACGCGACGGGGTACACGAAATCGGGCGATTGGAAGAGGCTGCGAGGCGGGTCGGATGCGTTTGTGGTGCGGCTGGATGCGGGGACGCTGGCAGTGGAGACGGCCGAGTACTTTGGGGGCAGCGGGAATGACTCGGCATGGGGAATTGCGGTGGACCGGCGCGGGCGAGTGTTCCTTGCGGGGCAGACGGATTCGACGGATTTGCCGGGAGCCGGACGTGGGTATCAGAAGACGAACCGGGGCGGGGTGGATGCCTTTGTGGCGCAGATGGGAGGGCCGACGACTTACTTTGGCGGTTCCGGGAAGGATGAGGCGGGATACGACGGACAGAACATCGCCGTGGATCCGAATGGCGATGTGTGGATTGCGGGGATGACGTATTCGGCCGATCTGCCGGCGAACGGCAGGTATGGCGGTGGGGATGGGGACGGCTTTATTGTGAAGTTCTCGCGTTCGCTGGGGAGGGTGCGATTTGCGTCCTACTTTGGCGGACCGGGACGGGAACTAGGCGAGGGGATCGCCATCGTTCCCGGCGGCGCGGTGATGACGATGGTTCAGTTTGGTGAGAAGGAAGGGATTGCGGTTGGGCCATTCCTTGCGCAATCGGTTTTGACAGTCTGGCGGCGGTGATACAGGACAATGCCGGCGCGCGCGGCGGCGGCGGTGCGTGCTGATATCATTGGCGAGATATGACAGCGGAGCGCGACTCGGTTACTCTTCTTCACTTATCCGATACACAGTTTGGCCGTAACCACAGGTTTGGAAATCTGCAGACGGCGGATGAGGATTTGAAGTTTGAAACTCTCTATAAGCGGCTGGAACTTGATCTGGACGGCTTGAAGAAGAACCAGGGTGTTAAGCCGGATGCGGTGGTGGTGACCGGGGATCTGGCTGAGTGGGGACGGAAGAGTGAGTTCGAGGATGTGTACTCGCTGCTTGATTCGTTGTGTACTTATCTTCAGATTCCGCGGCAGCATGTGGCGATTGTTCCTGGGAATCACGATATTAACCGGGATGCTTGTGCGGCCTATTTTTCCACGTGCAAGGCTGATCAGGAGGACCCCAAACCGCCGTATTGGCCAAAGTGGCGGCACTACGCGAATTTGTTTGAGCGGTTTTACGGGAAGCCGTTTGCCGAAGCACAGCCGTGGAGTCTTTGGGAGATGCCGGAACTGCGGCTTGTTGTGGCGGGGCTGAATTCCACGATGGCGGAGAGCCACTTGGACGGAAGCCACTATGGGCAGGTTGGCGAGAACCAATTGCGGTGGTTTGAGCGGGAGTTGGCGCGTTGTTCGCGGGACGAATGTGTAGTGTTAGGGCTTGTGCATCACAACGTCATCCGGGGCGCGAGTCAGGACGATGAGAACCTGCGCGACTCGGACGATCTGCAGCGGATTCTGGGCGGTTCGCTGGATCTGTTGCTGCATGGGCATACCCACAATGCGAGAGCGGAACGGCTGGGAGAGTTGCGGGTTCTGTCGACGGGTAGCGCGGCGTTATTGGCGGAACAGCGGCCGGCGGAGGTGCCGAATCAGTATCAGTGTTTGCGGCTGACGACGACGGGCATTGAGCGTTGGACGCGGCGATACGACGCGGGGCACAAACGATGGATCGGCGATACGCGCTGTTCCGAACATGGCGACAAGTGGATTACGCGAGAGACCGCCAGTTTCAAGGCCTTTCGTAAGACCACGAC
The DNA here is from genome assembly GCA_945860645.1 of Candidatus Sulfopaludibacter sp. SbA3. GTDB lineage: Bacteria > Acidobacteriota > Terriglobia > Bryobacterales > Bryobacteraceae. The sequence continues at coordinate 8,223 of CAMATG010000219.1, forward strand.
GCCACGGCCCCGAAGAAGGCGAAGCAGCCGGTCCAGGACCCGAGCCGCTATCTGAACGCAATGCGTGAGGAGACGTGTTACTTCGAGGTGCAGGGGCTGGTGGTGGGGGACAGCAAGGCGTACCGGTTCCCAATAGAGGAGTTTTATATCCCGCTGACGACATCGGCGGGGGCGGGTGGGGAACGGGATGAGCCGGACAAGCTGCGCGTGGCAGGTGCAATCCCTCTGCAGGAGGCGCTGGCGGCGCATCGGAAACTGCTGGTGGTGGGAGATCCGGGGGCGGGGAAGAGTACGTTTCTGAAGCGGGTGGCGTTTCACTTGTGCCGGGATTGGAAGGAGGGGGCGCCACTGCCGGTGCGAATGGAGGCGGCGGTGCTTTCGAACTTCATCAGCCAACGGCACCCCAAGACTGGGCCGGCGGATGACTCGTCACCAGAGTGGATCCCGCTGTTTCTGGGAACGCAGTGCGTGGAAAAGAACCTCTGTGAGTTGGGCGTGGAGTATTTCCGGGAGCGGCTG
>CAMATG010000220.1 GCA_945860645.1 Candidatus Sulfopaludibacter sp. SbA3
GTACTGCGGCAGGTGGAACTGGTTGCGCCGACGGATGCGACGGTTTTAATCCTTGGAGAGACGGGGACCGGGAAGGAATTGATTGCGCAGGCGCTGCACCGGTTGAGCCCGCGGCGGAATTTTCCGTTCGTGAGTGTGAACTGCGCGGCGATCCCGACGGGGCTGTTGGAGAGCGAGTTGTTCGGGTACGAGAAGGGCGCGTTTACGGGGGCGTTGCAGCAGAAGATCGGGCGGTTCGAGATGGCGAACCGGGGGACGTTGTTCCTGGACGAAGTGGGCGACATTCCGTTGGAGCTGCAGCCGAAGTTGTTGCGGGCGTTGCAGGAGAAGTGTTTCGAACGGCTGGGGAGTACGCGGACGACGCCGATCGATATACGGGTGGTAGCGGCGACAAACCGGAACCTGACGCAGATGGTGGGGGACAATCTGTTCCGGAGTGATTTGTACTACCGGCTGAAGGTGTTTCCGGTTGCGCTGCCGCCTTTGCGGGACCGGCCGGAGGATATCGGCCTTCTGGTCTGGCATTTCACGAAGAAGTATGCGGATAAGATGAGCCGGGTGATCGACCGGATTTCGCCGGGGAACATGCAGTCGATGATGAATTGGCACTGGCCGGGCAATATCCGGGAGCTGGAGAACTTCATCGAGCGGTCCGTGATTCTAACGACGAGCCGGGCGCTTAACGCGCCGGTGGAGGAGTTGCGGGTGGAGGGGGAGGCGCCGATGGGAGCGTCGATGGACGAGGTGGAACGCGAACATATCCTGCGAACATTGCGGGATACGAAGGGCGTGGTGAGTGCGGCGGCGGTCCGGCTGCGGATGCCGCGAACGACGTTAAACGGGCTGATAAAAAAGCACGGGATTACGCGGAAGAGCTTCTAGCGGGGAGGCTAGTTCTTCTTCGGTTCGCGGCGAGCCCAGGGGGCTTTTGTTCTGGGGCGGATGGGGTCGTGGTTGGCGCGGATTTTGGCCAGCGCCTTGTTTTGGATTTCGAGCCCTTGTTCAAAGATGCCGCCTTCGGCGATCAGCGTCTTTTGCAGGTCGGGGATGCTGATGTTCTGCACGCTGGTTCCTTTGGCGATCGCCTGGGCGGCGGCGATGCCGGCGGCGTGGCCGAGGATCATGTATTGGGGCTCCATGCGCATGGACGAGTACACAACGTGGCTGGCGGAGAAGCAGACGGGAACGAGTAGATTTTCGGCTTCGCTGGCTTTGGGCGTCAGCACGCGGTAGGGGATTTGGTAGGGCTTCACGGGGACTTCCATATTGCCCTCGTTCAGTACGATGCCTTCCGGCGTGGCGTAGCGCTGGACGTTGTGGGAGTCCGAGTTGTAGCTGCCCATGCCGATCGCGTCGGGCTTGGTGAGTTCGGTTTGCAGGTCCTTTTGCGTGGCGACGAAATCGCCGACCATACGGCGGGCCTCGCGGACATAGAGCTGGTTGGGCCAGTTGTTGGTGTCGGTGAATTCATCCTTGGCCAAGCCCCATTCGGCCCATTCGGCGCGGGTTTGCGGGTCGACTTGCGGGTCGTTGGCGAGGAAGTAGTAGAGGCCCTGCTGGTAGTCGATGTGGTCCTGCCAGATGCGGGCGCGCGTCGAGTAGGAGCCTTCGGGATATTCGTAGTTCTTGCCAATGTAATCGGTGGAGAAGCCGCCGCGGTTGTTGAGGTCGGCTTTGCCGTTGGGGATGACGCGAATGAGGCCGACTTCGTTGACCGTGAGCGGACGGCCGATGTATTCGGCGGTGGCCTTCAGGTAGCGGGCGAGGAGGGCGTAGCGATTGGGATCGTAGTTGGCCGGCTTGGGCCAGGGGACTCGGTTCTCTTTTACCTTCGTGGCGATGACGCGGAAGTTGTAGGCCTGGATGCGCTTGTCGGCGTCGCCTGGGTTGCCGCGGGGGGCGGCGGAGATTTCGGGGAGGAGCTTGCCGTTGGAGTCGTAGGCGCTGATGTCGGTGGGGAAGTTGTGATTTTCGGTGTGGTCCTGGATGCCGGCGAGCGATTCGCCATACTGCGCGCGGCCTTCGCGGCCGTAGGTGTAACTGACTCCGGCCTGCGCCATGAGGTCGCCTTCGTAGGTGCAATCGGCGAAGATCTTGCCTTCGAAGCGGGCGCCGTTTTCGGTGCGGATGGCGGTGATGCGTTTGCCTTGTTTTTCGACGCCCTTTTTCTCGACGAGGCGGTGGCCGGTGAGGAGGGTGACCTTGGCGTCGGCAAGCATCTGGCGCATGACCTGTTCACCGGCGCCGGGTTCGGGCATCCAGGCGAGTTGCTGGAGGTGACGGTCCACTTGGTAGTGGCGACCGGCGCGCCAGTAGAATTCCAGCGCCATGCCGCCGATGACTTCGATCTTGCCGACATCGGTGCCGGAGAGGCCACCGGTGACCATGCCGCCGACGTGTTGGCCGGGCTCGATGAGGACGGTGGAGAGGCCGCGGCGAGCGCCGGAGATGGCGGCCATGACGCCACCTGCGGTGCCGCCGTAGACGACGAGATCGTAGCTATAGGCGGAGCCGGCGAGGAGGGTGAGGAGGGCGAGCGTTTTCATTGGCGTTTGCGGATGGAGGAGCGAGGGATGACCAGGGCCATGGAACCGCGAGCGGTCACCACTTCGTACTTCCCTTGAAAGGCTATCAACAAATGGGCGGCCCATTCTTCGAGGCCGTGATCGGCCATGAGTTGCTGGACCATGTCGGTGGTGGCCATTTCGAGACCGCGGTCGAGGGAGCTTTGGAATTCAGCTTGCGACCCAATGCTGATGATGGCATCCGCAGTTTCGACGCGGGGGCCGGTGAGCTTGGCGGCTTTGCGAATGGCGACGGAGAACTCGACGTCCATTGAGGTTTCGACGCCATTGCCGGTGGGTTCGCCATCGCCTTGCAGGGCATGGCCGTCGCCCAGGAAGAGCATGGCGCCGGGGTGCGAGACGGGGAGAACGACGGTGGCTCCTTCGCCGATGCGGTTGTAATCGAGGTTGCCGCCGTAGGAGCCGCTGGGGCTGGAGGTGGGGGCGAAGTCGCCGGCCGGGGCGACGCCGACGCAGCCGAGCATGGGTTTGGCGGGGAACTCGAGGACGATGGCTTTGCTGCCGGGTTCGCGGAGGCGGACGATGTTTTTTGCCAGATCGAGATCCCAGGGGACGTAGTGGGCGAAGCCTTTACGGACGGCGTCCATTTTGTAGTTGGGCGGGTAGGTTTTCTCGATGTAGTCCGGCGTCATGGCGAAGAGGCCGAGGCGGTAGCTGGAGTAGCCCCAGTTACGGTTAAGACGCATTTTGTGGAAGGTTATGGCGACGGCGTCACCGGGTTCGGCGCCTTCGATATAGAAGGGCCCGGTGAGAGGGTTGGGCCCGCCGGAGCGTTCGGTGCCTTCGAAGTCCTTGCCCGAGGAGTCGAGGGTTTTGGTGGTTACTTTTTCGCCGGGCTTGATGCGTTGTTTGACGGGATGTTTGTGGAAGAACGTCCGGTAGAATTCTTCGGCTGGGAGAGCGAGCGCAAGGAGGAGGAAGAGGGCAGGGGTTTTGGGCACGGTGGGACCGTCCACCAATTTATCGCTTTCGGGGGTCGATGTAGGTGATGGTTTGTTGGAGGAGTGGCTGGTTGGCGCGGCGAACTCTTAGTGTGACGACGAGTTCCTTCGCATTCGGGCGGAGGGTAAGTTCGCCGGTGGGCTGGTAATGGTCGAGGAGGTCGAGTTGTTCCTGATTGACGGTGAGGGTGGCGGATTGGAGAGGCTCGGTTGAGACGGGACCGGATTCCCGCCATTGGAGGCGGACGGCGGCTTTGGTGGATCGGAGATTGAGGGTGACGCGGGGAAGAGGGTCGACATCGACCGAGGCCGAGACGGGCCAGAAGGAGGCGGCCAGGAGGAGCAGCAAGGTGGCGGCGAGGACGGGCCACCCTGTCGAAGCGGGTATCTGTTTCGTTTCGGGCGGCGGGGTTCGTTTTGGGATTCTGGGCGTTTCGGAGCGGAACGTGACGGCGGTGGGGACGGGATCTTCGCCGGTCCAGATGAGGGCGCTGGCGCGGGTGGCGGTGATGGGGGCGACGGCGATATGGAGGCCGGGGGCGGTGGATCGTTTGGGCAGGCGGCGATGGAGGGACCATTGGCCGACGGCGTAGGGCTCGATGGCGTCCGAAAAGCCAGTGATTTCCGGGCCGTTGGGACCGCATCTGCCGAGCAGTGAGCCGGTGCGGGTTTCGCCTTCGCCGGGTTTCGCGGTGAAGATCTGGAAGGCCAGTTGGCAGAGGCAGGACTGGACTTCGGGAGCGACCACGATAGTGGGAAGCGTAGCTGTGGCTGTCAACGGGATATTCCTCCGCGTGCAAGAAGAGCAAGTTGACGGCCAAACGAGTTATCGACCCAGGTTGCCCACCCTGGCGTGGGCAGCCATCTTATCGGCGGCGCGGAAGGCGAGGGCCTGGATGGTGGCGGTGGGTTGCTGGCGTCCGGAGGTGACCAGACTGCTGCCATCGACGAGGAAGAGATTGGGCACGTCGTGGGTCTGGTGGTCACGAGTGACCACGGAGCGTCGCTTGTCGTCACCCATGCGGGCGGTGCCCATGATGTGGACGGTGAAGGAGACGGGGTCGACGGGGAATTGCCAGACCTTGGTGGCGCCGGCGGCTTCGAGGATTTCCACCTGGCGGGCGAGGAGCCACCGCATGGTGGCGAGATCGTCGGGCGGGCTGTCGTAGGTCATGCGGAGGGCGGGCAGGCCCCAGGCGTCCTTGACGGTGGGGTCGAGGTCGAAGCCGTGTTTTTCGTAGGGCAACGCGGTGCTGTGGCTGAGGACCATCATGCTGCGGGTGAAGGCGTTGGCGAGAAAGCTGCGGAAGCCGTTGCCGTAGCGGGGAACGTCTTTGGGCAGGCCATCGAGGGCGAAGGAGATAGGGTAGAAATCGAAGCGGGCATCGAGGCCGCCGCCGCCCCAGAAGCCACGTTTGTTGGGGTCGGCGTCGTAATAGTCCCAAAGGGCGCGGGTGACCTGGATGCCCTTGAACTCGTTGAGCTGTTCGGGGAAGAGGCCCATGGCGGCGGAGCCATTGTCGACCATGAGGTTGCGGCCGACCTGGCCACTGGAGTTGGCTAGGCCGTCGGGGAACTGGGCGGATTTGGAGAGAAGGAGGAGGCGCGGGGTTTCGGCGCCGTTGGCACAGACGACGACGGCTTTGGCGCGCTGGCGGTGTTCCCTGCCGCGGGCATCGAAGTAGATGACGCCGGTGGCGCGGCCGGCTTTGTTGGTTTCGATTTTGCGGACGTAGCAGAGGGTGCGGAGCTGGCAGCGGCCGGTTCTGAGGGCTGCCGGGATCATGGCGGCGAGGGTGGAGGACTTGGCGCGGACTTCGCAACCGAAGCGTTCGCAGAGGCCGCAGTGGGTGCAGGCCTGGCGGCCTTTGTAGGGTTTGGAGAGGATCGCCACCGGGGCTGGGAAGGGGTGGAGGCCGAGCTTTTTCGCGCCGCGTTCGAAGAGCACGCCGGAGGATTTGACGGGCATGGGCGGGAGCGGGTAGGGGCCGGAGCGAGGGGCTTCGAAGGGGTTGGCGCCGGCGAGGCCGGAGATGCCGAGTTCGCGTTCGGCTTGGGCGTAGTACGGCTCGAGTTCGGCGTAGGTGATGGGCCAATCTTCGAGAGAGGACCCGGCAACGGCGCCCCAGCGGGACTTTTCGCGGAAGTCGTTTTCGGTGAAACGCCAGTAGTTGCCGGTGAAGTGGACCGTGCCGCCGCCGACCTGCATGCCGTAGCCGACGGCGGGTTGAACCTCGGCGGTTTCGGCAGCGTTGCGGCGGTAGGTATTGGGCTGGCGGGTGTGGTTGTTGGTGAGGTAGAACCGGTGGACGAATTGGAGTTCGTCGTGGGTGAAATCCTTTTCGGTGAGGTGGGCGCCCTGTTCGAAAAAGACGACGGAGAAACCGGCTTCGGCGAGTTGCTTGGCGACAACGGCGCCGGCGGCGCCGGAGCCGACGATGACGAAGTCAGGCTCGCTCATTTGGCTGGGTCCGCGTCGTAGTGGCCGAAGGGGGGCGTGAAGCCCATTTTGTTTTCGAAGCCGATGAGGCGCCAGCCGGCTTCGTCGATATTGCCGCCGTATCTGGGATCGCTGAGGAAGCCCATGATGGTGTGGGTTCTGATGGTTTCGAAGAAGGGTTCGCCTTCTTTGGGGGCTTGTTTGGTGGCGAGGCCGGTGCGGTAGATGGCGCGGTCCGGTTCGGGGGCGGTGGCGAGCAGCGCGTCGATGAAGTAGACGACGCCGGCTTCGCGGGCACCGGGACCTTCGTCGGAGGGGATGATTATTGAAGCCAGATCGGCGACGCGATCGGCTTCGGATTGGGTGAAGAATTTGAGTTTGCGTTGGCCTGGGGGGAGGGCCATCTGTTCGTGGGCGTGTTGGGCCGCGGCTGGGGCGGCGAGCATCCACAGTTGCATCCACTCTCGGCGCTGCATGGTTTTATTTACGGTAGCAGGCTGGTGAGGTGAAGGATGGCGTGGGGAGCGGCGAGGGGGGAGAGAGCTTCGTTGGCCGAGTAGGCGGCGATGGATTGGTAGCCGGTGGGGGAGGGGTCGCGGTGGACGACGATGCGATTTTGATCGATGTCGAGGACCCAGTATTCGGGGATGCCGGCGGCGGCGTAGCGGGCGGCCTTAGGGCCGAGATCGTATTCGCGGGTGGAGACGGAGACTTCGGCAACGAGGCGAATGTCGGCGGCGGTGGGGAGTGAGTTCAGAATCGACAAGGCGGGTTTGTTGAGCACGATGGCGTCAGGCTCGAATTCGTTGCGTTGGTCCAGACACACGGAAACTTCAATGTCCAGAAAGTCGTCTCCGAATACAGCTGCGAGCCATTTTGCCAGAAGGCGCACGACAATTGAGTGCAGTCTGGATTTCCCCATTTTGCTGACGAGCTCCCCATCGATCAGTTCATAGCGCTCGAGATCCAGCAATCCGGCGGCGGCGAGTACCCGGCAGTCCTCACGCGTGTATTTCCGCCGGTATTCGGGCGGAACATGCGCGGGGTAGGATTCCACTACGGCAGGCATAACTCAATTCCTATCATAAGCGCGGGGCGCACCTGGTTGGGTGCGCCCCGGTGTCAGTGGGATTAGAGCCCGAGGCGGTTCTGAACGATGGTCGTCGTCTTGCCATTGATGGTGATATTGGCCTGGCGCTTGTAGAAGATCGTGTTGGGTTGCACCTTCACCTGGATGGTGGCCGGGCCAGTGCCGCTGGTTTTGTTGAGCGACATCCAGTTGGCCGATTCGCTGGCGGTCCAGGAACAGTACGAGGGCAGGACGATATCGAGCGCAATCGTCTCGGCGAAGCCATCGAGGACGGAGCCGCCAGGGGCGACGAACCAGGCGTTGCAGACGAGGTTGCGGACGCTGACGATGTCGACGGCGGAGGCCATCGTGCCCATACCCATGGTGACGCCGGCGGGCATGGCCTTCAAGGGCTCGATGGTAGGTTTGCCGTTGGAGGAAAAGGCGTAGGCGCTGTAGTGCATGATGGAGGCGTAATCGTAGGCGCCGTAGTTCTTGCCGGAAGCGGTGCCGAGCATATCGAAATTGTGGGCCTTGCCGGTTTTGATGTTGTCGAAGTTGATCTTCACATACGTATCCCGATCCTGGCGCATCTGTTCGTGCCAGAGGCCGATGGTGTGGCCGATTTCGTGGATGGCGGCGGTGGTGCCGCAGGCAGAATCGAGTTCGATGTATTGCGGACCGCTAACACGTCCGACCGAGGACTGGCAGACACCAGAGGCGGAGCGGAACACGACGTAGTCGGCTTCGTGCTGAACGGGGACCAGCAGACCGGGGAAGAGGGAGTTCCAATAGTCGATGGCCTGTTCAACCTCCTGCCGTTCCCAGGTCAAGAACCCGAAAGAATCGTAACGGGGGATGCTGATGGAATACGGGATGCGGAACTTGGGCCAGGCGCGGCTGGCGCCGACAGTCTGCATGGAGTCGCGGTTGGCATTTTTTCCGGCGGCGGGGGCGTCTTCGGGGATTACGATGTCGCCCTGGAGGACGGTGGCGCCGTTGTGGCGGGTGGCGCGAACGAGATTGTCTTCTGCCATGGCGAGGACCTCTTCGCCGACCGGGGCGCCCGGGGAGGGGGCGAAGTGCTGTTGGAAGCGAATGGGTTCGACGGCGAGTTGTTCGGCGGTCTGGCAGCGGACGGAATGGAGAACGAAGGGGAAATCGGCGGTGGGCCGGCCGGTGGCGGTGATGGCGAAGGTATCGCCGGGGAGCCACTGGGACACGAAATCGGGCCGGTTGACAGGGCCGTGGCCGAGGTAGGGGCCGTGGGCGGTTTCGCCGGCGGCGTGGAGAACCATCGCTTCGTCCTTGGCCAGGCCGAGGTAGGCGAACCCCAGCTTGCAGGCGGCGGCGCCGGGGACTTGAACCGTCATGCGGACGACGGACTGGCCGTTGACGTAGGGGCGCCAGTTGGGTTCGGCGGGCATGGCAACGGAGTACTGGCCGAGGGCGTCTTCCACCGGTGTGAGGACCGCCTGCTGGGCTACGGCGGGGAGTGCGAGGGCAAAAAGTATAGGGAAATATTGGGATTTCATTGTGAACCGTCTCTCACAGGTCCTAGTACTTAGTTGCGTAAGTCAGAGTACTTGAGCTTCGGCGTGGAAGGGAAGACGACGGCCTTTTTCCATTCAAACGGCGCGGCTTTCTCGTTATAGACATCGACGAAGGCATCGATGGCTTGACGGAGTTGTTTCGGGGAGGTAAA
>CAMATG010000221.1 GCA_945860645.1 Candidatus Sulfopaludibacter sp. SbA3
TCTCTCGGCGGAGATCGCCGCCGATGGAACCGCTAAAGCCCGCGTGAGCTTTACAGATCTTCGTGGCCTGCCGCTCGATCGGCTTGGCATCCAGACGCCCGGCGTCATCGGCGCCAGCTTCATTCTCGCCACCATCCCGAAAGGCGAAACGCTCTATAGGTCCTACACGACCCGCGTCCAAACCAGCCCCATCACGCGCGTGAGCGCCACACAGGCCGGTGCCGACACCGGTGGCTCCTGGGCGCAAGTCGCCGATGGCGAATACGTCTACACCTTTGGCACGAAGGCGCCCGCCGGCTACGACCGCACGGCCACTCATAGTGTCTCCATGTATGCCAATCGCAATCTGACCGAGTTCGATCTGGGAATCAACTCAGGGGATACGACGTTCAGCTTCGTCCCGGACGGCTCCAAGGTCACAGTGGTTCGCGACATCGTCCGCACGGCCACTTGCAACAAGTGCCACGATAAGCTCGCTGCCCACGGCACCGGCGGGCGATCCAGCATGGAAAACTGCGTCACCTGCCATCAGCCGCAGACGACGGACCCCGACACGGGCAACACCGTGGACATGACCACGATGATCCACCGGCTCCACACCGGCGCCGACCTGCCGAGCGTCAAAGCCGGCAAACCCTATCAGATCATTGGTAACGCCCAGAGCATGCACGACTTCTCGAAGTTCGTCTTCCCGGCCAACCCGCGCAACTGCCAGGCTTGTCACGAAGACTCTTCCGCCGCCGTGCAGAAAGACGCCTGGCTCACTCCCAGCCGTCGCGCTTGCGGCTCCTGCCACGACGACGTGAACTTCGCCACCGGCGAGAACCACGCTGATCTCCCGCAGGTTTCCGATAACCAGTGCTCCACCTGCCATACCGTCCAGGGCGAACTCGAGTTTGACATCTCCATTAAGGGTGCTCACACCATCGCCACCAAGTCTCGGGAACTCCCCGGCACCACTTTTGAGCTGCTCTCTGTCGCCGATGGCGCACCGGGGAAAAAGCCCACCGTATCGTTCAGTATCAAGGACAAATCAGGCAACCCCATTCTCCCCTCGGAGATGACTCGCCTCACCCTGATCCTCAACGGGCCGAACACGGACTTCGGTGCCCAGATCTCGGAAGTCGCCCTTACCGCTGGGGGCACCAACGGGGTCTACTTCTGGACCTTTGCCAACGCTCTGCCAGCCACCGCCACCGGCTCTTACACGGTCTCCATTGAGGGCTACCGCAATTTCACGCTGCTCAAAGGCACCAAGAAAGAACTGGTCGCTCGCGACATCGGCGTCAACAAGCAGCTCGCTTTCGCCGTCACCGACGCCAAGGCCGTTGCCCGCCGCACCGTCACGACTACTGCCAAGTGCAACTCCTGCCACGGCAGCCTCGGACTCCATGGCGGCACGCGCAACACGGTCGAAGAGTGCATCATGTGTCACAATCCGGCTAACACCGATGGCGCTCGCCGTCCTGCTTCCGCCGGTGGCGCGCAGACCATTGATTTCCGCGTCATGGTTCACCGCATCCACTCCAGCGCCTCGTCCGGTAAGCCGTTCACCATCTGGGGCGGTTCTGCTAATGTGTTCAACGTTGGCTACCCCGGTCGGCTCACCACCTGCACCCAGTGCCACGTTGCCGGCACCGAACAGTTGCCGCTCCCGGCCACCGCTTCCAAGGTCACCGATGGCCAGAACCTCATCGGGACCATGGGTCCGGAAACCGCCGCTTGCACCAGTTGCCATGTGACGCAGGCCGCCGCGGCCCACGCCCAGGCAAATACCTCCGCCATCGGAGAAAGCTGCGCCGCCTGTCACGGGCCCACCTCAGCCTTCGCCGTCAGCAAGGTGCACGCGCAGTAAACAGCAACAAACACCAACAGAAAGGGGCCTCTTCGGAGGCCCCTTTTTTGATGTCCGGATATAATAAAGACAATGTCTACCGAAGGTCTGAACGAGACTCCCGCCACTCCTGAAACCGCCCCATCGAACTTCATTCGCGACATCATCATCCAGGACAACAAAACCGGCAAACACGGCGGCCGCGTCCATACCCGCTTCCCCCCAGAGCCCAACGGCTACCTCCACATCGGCCACGCCAAGTCCATCTGCCTCAACTTCGGCCTCGCCAAAGAGTTCGGCGGCAAGTGCAACCTTCGCTTCGACGACACCAACCCCTCCAAAGAAGAAACCGAATACGTCGACAGCATCATCAACGACGTCCGCTGGCTCGGCTTCGATTGGGAAGACCGCCTCTTCTACGCCTCCGATTACTTTGAACAGCTCTATCAATGGGCCATCCAGCTCATCAAACAGGGCCAGGCCTACGTCTGCGATCTGACCGCTGAACAGGTCCGCGAAACCCGTGGCACCACCACCGAACCCGGCACCGAAAGCCCCTATCGCAACCGAAGTGTGGAAGTGAACCTCGACCTCTTCCAGCGCATGCGCGCCGGCGACTTCCCCGACGGCTCCCGCACCCTCCGCTCCAAAATCGACATGGCCTCGCCCAACTTCAACATGCGCGACCCGGTCATGTATCGCATCCTCCGCGCCGAACACCACCGCACGGGGAATGACTGGCTCATCTACCCCATGTACGATTACACCCACGGAGAATGTGACTCCATCGAAGGCATCACCCACTCCATCTGCACCCTGGAGTTCGAGGACCACCGCCCCCTCTACGACTGGTACGTCGAAAGCCTCGGCATCCACCGGCCCCAGCAGATCGAGTTTGACCGCCTCAACCTCACCAACACGATGCTCAGCAAGCGCAAGCTCCTGCTGCTCGTCCAAAAAGGGTACGTCTCCGGCTGGGACGACCCCCGCATGCCCACCCTCTCCGGCATCCGCCGTCGCGGCTACACCCCGGAAGCCCTCCGCGCCTTCTGCGGCTCCATCGGCGTCTCCAAGACCAACGGCACCATCGAATTCCCGCTCCTCGAACACCACATCCGCGAGGATCTGAACGCCCGCGCCGCCCGCGTCATGGCCGTCGTCGATCCCATCAAGGTCATCATCGATAACTACCCCGATGGCCAGACCGAAGAGCTCGAAGCCGCCAACCACCCCGACAAACCGGAAATGGGCATGCGCAAAGTGCCGTTCTCCAAGGTGCTCTACATCGAACGCGACGACTTCCGCGAAGTCCCGCCGCCCAAGTACTACCGGCTCTTCCCCGGCCAGGAAGTCCGCCTCCGCTACGCCTACTTCATCAAGTGCGTCAGCGTCGTCAAGGACTCGAACGGCGAAGTCACCGAAGTCCACTGCACCTACGACCCCGCCAGCCGCGGCGGCAACTCGCCCGACGGCCGCAAGGTGAAGTCCACCATCCACTGGGTCTCCGCCGAACACGCGCTGACGTTTGAAGCTCGCCTCTACGAAAGCCTCCTCCTCGAAGACGCCCCGCAATCGGACGACATCGCCACCCAGCTCAACCCCACCTCGCTGGTCGTCAAGGCGAACGCCAAGATCGAGCCCAGCGTCAAAGGCGCCGCGCCCAACACCCACTTCCAGTTCGAACGCGTCGGCTACTTCAACGTCGATCTCGATTCGACGGACGAAAAGCTGGTCTGCAACCGCACCGTCCAGCTCAAAGACACCTGGGCCAAAATCGCCAAGAAGTAGGCGTTAAGCCAACATCTTCCGCACCACCTCGCCGCGCACATCGGTCAGCCGGAAATCCCGGCCCATGTGCCGGTAGGTGAGGCGTGTGTGGTCGAACCCCAGGCAGTGCAAAATCGTCGCCTGCAAGTCGTTCACATGCACCGGGTCTTCCACGACGTTCATACCCAGTTCGTCCGTCTTCCCAATCGTCACCCCGCCCCGAATCCCGCCCCCCGCGGCCCACATCGTAAAGCAGCTGGCGTGATGATCCCGCCCGGCCTTCGCCTCCTCCGCGTTTCGGAAATCGCCCAACGGCGTCCGTCCAAACTCCCCGCCCCACACCACCATCGTGCTGTCCAGCATCCCCCTCTGCTTCAAATCCTGTATCAACGCCGCCACCGGCCCCGCCGTAATGTCGCAGTTCTTCTTCAGGTCTTTCTCTAACTCCGTGTGCTGGTCCCACGACGAATGCGTCACCATCACCACCCGCACGCCGCGCTCCACCAGCCGCCGCGCCATCAGGCAGTTCGTCCCAAATGCCTTCGTCGGCTCCTGGTCCACCCCATAAGCCGCCCGCGTCGCCGCCGTCTCTTTCCCCAGTTCCAACAGCTCCGGCGTGCTCAACTGCATCCGCGCCGCCATCTCGTACGACGCAATCCGCGACGCAATCTCCCGGTCCCCGGTCGTATCCAGCCGCGCCCGGTTCAACTCATTCACCAGCTGAAAATCCTCAGCCTGCTCCCCGGCCGTGATCCCCTTCGGCGTCGACAAATACAGCACCGGATCCCCCGTCCGCCGGAACGGCACGCCCTGATGGCTCGACGGCAAAAAACCGCTCGTCCACTGCGCCGCCTGGCTCATGTTGTTCTTCCCCGTCGACAACACCACGAACCCCGGCAGATTCCGCGACTCGCTCCCCAGCCCATACAGCACCCAAGAACCCAGCGTCGGCCGCCCCGGCAGCATATGCCCCGTGAACAGAATCAGGTCCGCCGGCTGATGGTTGAACGCATCCGTCCGCATCGACCGCACAATGCACATCTCATCGGCAATCGGCTTCCACGCCGAAATCCAATCGCTGAACTCCGCCCCGCTCTGCCCATACTTCGCAAACGGCCGCCGGCACCCCAGCACCTTCGCATTCGGCTTGATAAAGGCGAACTTAAAGTCCTTCGTCATCGATGGCGGCAACGACTGCCCGTGCCACTTCGTCAGCGCCGGCTTCGGGTCCAACAGGTCGATCTGACTCGGCGCCCCCTCCATGTACAGGAAAATGAGGTTCTTCGCCTTCGCCGGAAAGTGCGGCGTCTTCGGAGTAAACGGATCCTCGGCGGCCAGCAGCCCCGGCAGGCCCGCCAGGCCCAGCCCGCCCACGGCGGATGTCAAAAAATGGCGTCGATTATTCACGGGTCAAAAACTCGTCTGTGTTTAAAAGTGCGCGCGCCACGCCAAACCATCCCCGCCGGGGCAAGTGGCCCTGCACGGAGTCGCGCTCCCGAGGCGTTGGCCCGCGTCCCAATACCAACTGAAAGGCGCGCTCCAGCCGCTGCCCCTCCGGGGCCTCCTCAATCCGCGCCGCCAGCGCCTGCGCCGCCTCCACGAACACCGGATCGTTCATCAGGTTCAACGGTTGCAACGGCGTGTTCGATGTCTCCCGCCGCGCGCAACTCACCGTCCGGTCCGGCACGTCGAAGTTCATCAACAGCGGATACGCCGCCGTCCGCTGCAGGAAAATGTAGAGCCCCCGCCGGTACCGCGCCCGGTCTTTCGTCTCCTCCCACTTCATCGAATACTGCAAATCCGCCACCCCGTCCGGCTGCGGCGGCCGCATGCTCTCGCCGCCCACGGTCTCGTTCAATAGCCCGCTCGCGCGCAGCGCCGAATCGCGAATCAGCTCCGCCGGCAGCCGCAGCCGCGCCTGCCGCGCCAGCAGCGTGTTCGAAGGGTCAATCGTCTGCAAATCCGGCCGCGCCGTCGAAGCCTGCTTGTAGGTGGCCGACGTCACAATCCGTCGCACCATCGGCTTCATCCGCCACCCGCCCCGCTGGAACTCGCTCGCCAGCCAGTCCAACAGCTCCGGGTGCGTCGGCCGTTCGCCCTGCGCCCCAAAATCTTCCGACGTCCGTACCAGCCCCCGCCCAAACAGCTCCTGCCAAATCCGGTTCATCGCCACCCGCGCCGTCAGCGGATTCTCCGGCGCCACCAGCCACTTGGCCAGGTCCAGCCGCGTCCGCATCTCCCCCGCCGGCCGTGGCAGCGCCGCCAGCACCGCCGGCCGCACCTCCGCCCCCTTGTCCGTCCAGTTCCCCCGAATCCGCACATGCGTCCGCTCGCCCGCGCCATTCTCCGCCAACGTCATCACCGTCGAAAGCCGCGGATACTTCTCGTCCAGCTTCTTCAGTTTCTCGGCCAATTCCTTCAACTTCAGCGCGTCGTAAGTCGTCTTGCCAATCCCACCCGCCGACGACTTCACAAAGTAGTCCACCAGCGCATCCTGCTCCCGCGCCGTCCGTTCCGAAGGCGCCTTCAGCAGCGTCCGCCGCCCATTGTCCACCAGCTTCGAATAGGAGTCATACGACACATCCCAATTCGGCCGCAGCCCCGGATTCGCCATCGCATGCCGCGCGCCATTCTCCCAATACTCCAGCGTCCCGGCGATCTTATACTCCTCCAGCAACTGCGTCCGCTGCTTGCGAAACTCCTTCTCGTACTGCCGGTAAATCCCCCACTCGCCCGGCAGCGGCGCGTCGAGATCCACCTCATCCGTGTTCTCAAAAAACGCCATCAGCGAATAGAAATCCCGCTGCGGAATCGGGTCGTACTTATGGTCGTGGCACTGCGCGCACCCCGCCGTCAGCCCCAGCCAAACCGACGCCGTCGTACTCGTCCGGTCCAGCAACTGCTCAAACCGGATCCGTTCCAACTCCACCCCGCCCTCACGGCTGGTAATCGTATGCCGGTGGAACCCGGCCGCAATCCGTTGGTCCAGCGTCGCGTTCGGTAGCAGGTCCCCGGCCAACTGTTCAATCGTGAACTGGTCGAACGGCATATCCGCGTTCAACGCCCCGATCACCCAATCCCGATACCGCCACGCCGCCGGCCGCGCATAATCCTGCACCCCGCCCTCGCTATCGGCATACCGCGCCAAATCCAGCCACTGCCGCGCCCATTTCTCCCCGTAGTGCGGCGACGCCAATAATCGCTCCACCAGCGCCTCATACGCCCCCGCCGAACGGTCCGCCAAAAACGCATCCATCTCCGCCGGCGTCGGTGCCAACCCCGTCAGGTCCAAATACACGCGCCGCGCCAGCGTGCGCCGGTCAGCCTCCGGCGAAGGCTTGATCTTATGTTTCCCCAGCTCCGCCGCAATCAACAAATCAATCGTCTGCGCCCCCGCCGGCCGCCGGATCGGCTGAAACGCCCACGGCTTCTCGGTCCACCCGCGCAGCACCGCAAGCTCCGCCTCCGGCAGCGGCCCCGTCGGCGGCATCTTCTTCGCGCCCGTCAGCTCCACAATCCGCCGGTTCGCCCGCTGCGCGGCTTCAGCCGTGTCCAGGCGCAACTTCCCCATCTGCACCTTCGGCCCGTGGCACCCGTAACAACGCCGCGCCAGAATCGGTTGCACGTCCCGCCCGAAATCGGCGGCAGTCACAACCGTAGCGGCAAAAAGGACAACAAGGAATATCCGCATAGCGAAAGCTCCTGCGAGTGTATCGAAAACTCAGCCCCGCAGGGCCTCCACAATTGCCGCCTCTTGCGAAACCAGCACCGTCCGCAGATCCATCACCAGCCGGTCGTTCTCCACCCGCGCAATAATCCCCGCCGCCCGCAACTTCCGTTCCAACTTATGCGCCGCCCCGCTGAGCGCCACCAGCCACGTCGGCAACGCCTGGTCAGGCGTACTCCCGCCCCCAATTACCGATTCCCCCGCCACCACAGTCGCCCCTGCAACACGCGCCGCGAATCCCTCCGCCCGCGCCTTCAAAACATCGGGCGTCATCCGAATCATCGCCAGCGCCGGAATCGCGTCATGCTCTTCAAACAGGATCGCCCGCAGCGTCTGCTCCATCGCCTGGAGTTGCAACTTGTCCAGCCGCAACGCCCGGAACATCGGGTTCCTTCTCACCTTGGTAATCAACTCCTGCCGGCCCGAGATATACCCCGCCTGCGGCCCACCCAGCAGCTTATCCCCCGAAAACGTCACAATATCCACGCCCGCGCGAATACTGTCCTGCACCTGCGGCTCGTGAATCCCATACGGTGCCAAGTCCACCAGCGCGCCGGATCCCAGGTCCTCATACACCGGCACGCCCAGCCCGGTCAGTTCCTGCAAGCTCGGCTTCGCCGTGAACCCCGTAATGTGGAAATTGCTCGGATGCACCCGCAGCAACAGCGCCGTCCGCGCCGTAATGGCGTTCGCATAATCGGCCACCGTGGTCTTGTTCGTTGTGCCCACTTCAATCAGCTTCACGCCCGCCGCCCGCATGATATCGGGAATCCGGAACCCATCGCCAATCTCAATCAGCTCCCCACGGCTGACAATAACCTCTTTCCCCTTCGCCAGCGCATGCAGCACCAGGAAAACCGCCGCCGCATTATTGTTCACCGCAATGCTCGGCGCCCCCGTCAAGTGCTGCAGCAAGGGCCCGATGTGGTTGTCCCGCTTCCCGCGCTTGCCAGTCGCCAGGTCGTATTCCAAATTGCTGTACCCGGCAATCGGTGCAAACGGCGCCAGCGGCGCGCGCCCCAGGTTCGTATGCAGAATCACGCCCGTGGCGTTAATCAACCCACGCAAACTCGGCTCGCCCAATGCCGCCAACCGCGCACTGGCCCCAGCCAACGGCGCCACCGGCGCGCCCTCCGTCCGAATCGCCTCCCGCGCCTCCGCAATAGCCTGTTGCGCTTCCGCCTTCAACAGGCCATGCGGATATCGCGGAAATTTCTCCCGCAACTGCCCCAGCAGCGTCTCAACCGATGGTAAGTCGCGGAACTCCATCCCTACTTCCCAAGCATCGGGAACAGCCGCTTGATCTCCTCATCGCTCGGCCGCCGCCCGTACTCGCCAATTTCAAACGTCTCGGCGTGCTGCACCTTCGCCGCCCGCTCT
>CAMATG010000222.1 GCA_945860645.1 Candidatus Sulfopaludibacter sp. SbA3
CACGAACGCGCCTTACGTCACGAGGTTTTCGACCACCAACAGCCCGGCGAACCTCGGCAACCTGTGCACGGGCGACAACTGGTCCAACTGCTTCCGGACGCGCGAAGCGGGCTACCCGGGTGTACTGCCCAGCAACGTCATCCTGCACATCGATCGCGATACCCCGTGGGGCTATGTGCAGAACTGGCACTTCACGCTGCAACGGACGCTGTTCAAAGATACGCTCATCGACGCGGCCTACGTGGGCAACAAGGGTTCGCGGCTGCCGATTTTGGGCGACCTGAACCAGGCGCGCCCGATCACCGCCGACGAACTCTCGCGCGGCCTGACGACGCTGGGCACGCTCCTTTCCCGGCGCCCCTATCAGGGCTTCAACAACATCACCGCGGTGCTGCCGACGGGCTTCTCCAACTACCACGCCATGCAGTTGAAGTTCGAACATCGCGGGCGCGACCTGACGATGTTGAGCAGCTTCACCTGGGCCAAGGCGATCGACAACGTGGGCCAGGTGCTCGACACGCCGAACGGCGGCAGCCCCAACCCGCAGGACATCCGCAATCCGCTGAACGACAAAGGGCTTTCGAGCTTCGATCAGCGGCTGAACTCCACCACCTCGTTCGTCTACCAGATGCCATTCGGACAGGGTCGCCGGTTCGGCAAGAACATGCCGGGCGCGGTGGACGCGGTGCTGGGCGGATGGGAAGCGTCGGCCATCATCAGCCTGCTGAGCGGGCAACCGCTGAACCTCCGGTATCCGGACGCCTCGGGCATCCTCTCCGACGGGCAGGCCGACTTCCTGGGCAACGTCGCTTTGCGGCCGAACTACGTGGGCGGCGAGATCCGCAACAGCGTCAGCACGGACCGCCATCTGGCCTACTTCAACCGGGCCGCGCTGGCCACGCCGGCCGTCACGTCCCCCTTCGGTTCGCTGGGGCGGAACGTGGTGACCGGGTTCCCGCTGCGGCAGACCAACCTGGTCCTGGCCAAGCACTTCAAGCTGCCGGTGATCAACGAAGGCGCGCGGCTCAGCTTCCGCGGGGAGTTCTACAATCTGCTCAACCAGACGAACTTCCTGGCTCCGGATGTCACGGCGACCAACGCCAACTTCGGCCGCGTGAGCTCCACGTTCGACCCGCGGTTTGTGCAGTTGGCGCTGAAGCTGAGCTTCTAAGCGAAGCGGCTACCTGACGTGGGCGTCGGGCAGGAAGTAAAAGACAACGCCCAGAATGGCATAGACGGCGAGCAATTGGATGCCTTCCATCCAGTTGCACTCGCCGTCGTTTGCTGTTTGGGCGCAGATGAGAACGCTGAGCGTCACGGCTAGAACTTCGGCCGGCGTGAAGACCAGATTCATGGGCGTTGGCGCCAGGAAGTAGCTCATCAGCACCAGCACCGGGGCGACGAATAGCGCGATCTGAATGCTGGAGCCGATGGCGATGCCCAGGGCCAGATCCATGCGGTTCTTCCGGGCCACCAGAATGGCTGTGGAGTGCTCGGCCGCGTTACCGATAATGGCGACGACGATGACACCGACGAAGACGCTGGTCATGCCGAACGAGTGGGCGGCATGTTCCACGGAGCCAACCAGAATTTCGCTCACCCAAGCGATGAGTGCGGTGGCGCCGGCAAGGACGGCCATCGATTTGCCGACGCTCCAGGGCTGCGCTTCGCCGCCATGGGCTTCCCCGCCCTCGGAGCCAAACAGCGCCTTGTGCGTGATGAGCGTGAAGACCAGGCTGGCGGCGTAGACAATCAGCAGGATGACAGAAATCTCCATGCTGATGTCGCCTTCGTGCGCGGCGGCGGCAGGCCCGGCCAGGTAGTGGTAGGCCGCGGGCATGATGAGCGAGACGGCGGCCAGCAACAGCATGGTCGCCTGATTCTGCGCGGCCATGCGGTTGAAGGTTTGCGTCTTGTACCGCAGTCCGCCGGCAAACATGGACAAACCGGCGACCAGCAGCACGTTGCCGATAATGGAACCGGTAAGCGACGCCTTGACGACGTCATAGAGCCCGCTGCGCATGGCGGCGATGGCGATGATCAACTCGGCGGCGTTGCCGAAGGTGGCGTTCAGCAGACCGCCAACGGCTTCGCCCGTGTGGCAGGCGAGGTGTTCCGTACCCTTCCCTAGCCAACCGGCGAGCGGGAGAATCGCCAGACAGGCGCAGAGGAAGATCTGCGTATGGGCGTCGGGCATGCCGTAGTGAAGCCCGACGGTGATCGGGACGAAGATGAGGAGCCAGTCGAGAGAGGGCTTAAGCATAGGTTAATAAGAGTTGGAAGTTTTTTTGCGGCGGACGGGTGAAGTCTTTTTCCGGCCGGGAACGATCGGGGGCGATGCGGCGCCCCAGCGGCCCAGACGGTAGGTTCGTTCGTAGCCGGCATCCAGATTGGCGATCGTCACCTGGAGTTCGCCGCCAGTGCCGCACCGGTAGCGTTCTCCAATGCGCTGGTTTTGCCAGGTATGAAAAACGGGGATTTTGTCGAGGCCCGCAGCGTTAGTCAGGGCCGGGTCGAAGGGGAAGTGGATTTCATCCCAAACGGTGATATCGCCATCGGGCTGGCCATCGGGAGCCAGGTGGCTGCACTCCAGATAACGAAAGTGGCCGATGTTGTGGACGGCGCTATATTCCCGGGTTTCCAGCAGCGGTGCGTCCCCGGCGCTGGGCAGCGTGGCGCCTTTGGCGAACAGGGGATCGAACCGCATGTGGGCGCCGCCATCGGCTTCGCGCCAGACGCCGAAGTAGCGGGTGAACTGGTCGCGGAGAACGTAATTGGCGTTCCGATCGGCATGAATGGCCAGGCCGATGGCGGTGGATGCGTGGGTGTAGGGAGAGCGTTGGACCTTGGACTTGAACCGCTCACGGAGCAGGCGGCTGACGAGCGGGAGTTCACTGCCGCCGCCGGTGATGTAAATGGCTTCGACGCTGACGGCGCGGGTGCAGAGGCCCTCGACGGCGTGGAGCGTCTCGGCGATGAGCGGTTCGCAGAGCGCGTAGAAATCGGCGACGGGGACGTGGACCTGCGGGAAGTCGGGCCGGACCAGATCGAGATCGATGGTGAGGCGGCGCGAGTTGGGGTGAAGCGATTCCTTCTTTCGCCGGGCTTCCTCCTCCAGGCGGAACCACTCGGCCTGGGTGAGTTCGTCGGAGGCGATTCCGGCGGTGAGCAGAGCCTGTTCGGCCAGCAGATGATCGAAATCGTCGCCGCCCAGTGCCGGGAGCCCTTCGCTAGCGATGATCGAGTGAAAGCGATCGTCGAGCGTAACCAGCGAGGCGTCGAACGTGCCGCCACCGAGATCGTAGACCAGAACCGACTCCTTCTTCGTGGCCTTCTCCCGGTGGCTGTGGCCATATTCGACCGAGGCGGCGGAGGGTTCGTTCAGCAGTCCGATGACATCGAACCCGGCGGCGCGAAAGGCTTCGACGGTTAGAAAGCGCTGGTTGGAATTGGCCCCGGCGGGGACGGCGAGCATGACTTCCAACGGCTCCTCAGGCGGCGCGTCCAAGTTCGATTGTTCGCGAAGCGCGGCCAGCAGGGCGGCCGCGAGTTCCCGGAGAATCGTCGAGAGCGGCGCGGTGACGCCGCCGATTTCGACAGGGGTTTCCGGGCCGGAGGTCGGCAGAAACCGCTTCAGACTGCGGACCACGGTGGCATCGGAACTGGACTGCGCCGACCAGGCGGCCCACCCGAATTGGCGCGTGCCATCGGAGACGGCAACCAGCGGCGGATACCAGTCACAGACGCCACCATCGCCGGTTTCAAAGGCCACTACTGGGTAATTGCCGCGATCCGCCGCGGCTACCACGATTCGGGTTGTGCCGAAATCGATTCCGAGCCTCATTCCGTTAGGATAGCGAGAATCAGGGCCCCCTCTGGGACGGACGGTTCGATTCACAGTGACCAGGGGTCCATCAGTACGTTACAATTCCAATCGACCCTCCCGCGTTCACGCGCAAATACATGGATCTGGACCAACTCCACACGTTTCTGGAAATCGTCCGCCTGAAGAGCTTCTCTAAGGCGGCGCAGACCTGTTTCCGCACGCAACCGGCGATTTCGGCCCAGGTGCGGCAGTTGGAACAGGAGTTGAACACGACGTTGTTCGAACGCCTTGGCACACGCATCTCGTTGACGATGGCCGGCAAAATCTTCGCCGAATACGCCGAACAGATATTAAATTTACGTAGGCAAGCGCAGGACTCGATCAACGAACTGGAGAAGGTGCCGCGTGGAGAATTGGTGATTGCCGCCAATGAAGCCACCTGCATTTACGTACTGCCGGAGGTCTTCTCCCGCTATAAGGAAATGTTCCCGAACGTCCAACTGCAAGTCGACCGGTCATTCGGGGCGCGCGTGGTGGAAGCGGTCATCGACAATCTGGCTGATTTTGGCATCTGCCAGCTGCCCATTCAGGAAAAGAAGTTGCAGGTGGTGTTGATCCACACCGATGAGATCAAGTGCATTGTGCCGCCGACGCATCCGCTAGCCGGCGCAAAGACGATCGCCTGTGAAGACATCGTTTCCTATCCGATGCTGCTGCCGCGCGCCGGAACGACGCGGGCGCGTTTGAACGCGTGGCTGGAGCCGATCGAAGATAGCTTGAATATCTCCATGGAACTGGATTCCACGGAGATGATGAAACGATTTGTCGGGGCCGGATTGGGAATTGCGTTCCTGGCGGCGTCCAATTGTGCCGATGAGGTAAAGGAAGGCAAACTGCGGGCGATTCCCCTGGCGCCGGAGCCTTTGGACCGGCGATTGGGGTTGATTTACCGCAAGGATAAGGCCTTATCTAAGGCGGCGTTGGGCTTCATTCAAGTTATTCTGGATCAGGCAGGGGTAGGAACCCCGGCCACCAGTAACCCCGCGGAAACCGCGCGCGCCATTCTGTAGAAGGTGTTGTTTGGAAATTCAGACGTTTCGTACCTCCACGATTCTGGTTGCCACGGACGGCAAGCCTCGTTTGTACAAATCGCGCTCCGAAATGACGCCGGAGTTGCGGCGGGACCTGCAACGCACGTTGAACTCGCCCATGGCGGCTACGATTCTGATCGCCGATCAGCGCGGGCGCGATGAGATATTGAAGCTCCTGCGCGGGGAGCCTTCCGCATTACGCGGTTCGCAGGGCGCGATCCGGCGCCGATTGCGGACGGAACCAGCACCGGTGGTGCGCGCCGTGCTGCCCGGGTGGCTGCGCAGCCGCTGGACCCGCGCCCTGATCGCGTTCCTGTTGCCTGCCGCGGTGGGCGCGGGATTTTACGCGCTATTGACCGCCGCGCGATAGGATTACTCATTTTCTCGCTTCCCCCTCCGATATGAGGAGAGTGGAGAGCAGATGTTTATATCGCTAAAAAAGCACCTGGATGGGTCCCACCAGGAAATAACGAGTGCGCTATTGCAGTTGTGCCATTTGCTGCTGCGGTCCATGCGGCTCCATGTTATTCGCGGAGAAGAGAGGGAAGTTTTGCGTTTCCAAGGTGCTGTCCTCCAATTGGAAGAGCTCATTGGATCGGTGCCGGACCCATCCCAGATTCTGATGGCGGCAGGCGAGGCCTCGCGGACATTTAAGGAGTACTGCCATCACACGAACCGGTACTTACATGTCCAAAGCAGCGAATTGACCACCATGATCAGTATGCTGACATCGACAGTGGCGAGTATCTCGACGACCAGCCAGACCGCGGTCGAACAGTTAAGCCGGGTAGAAAAACGGATCGAAGGCGCAAATAGCGCCACAGACCTGCCCCTGCTCAAAGCCGAACTGGCCGACTGCCTGGCCATGGTCCGGGAAGAGGCGTTCCGCCAGCGGGAGCAGGCGGCCAGCACCATTCACACCCTACAGCGCAGTGTCTCGGACTCTCAAAACCGAATGGCGGAAGTCTCGACGGTCGCCCCCCCCAAGCCGCGGGAAGCCCTCATGCGGGACCCGCTTACCGACCTGCCGGCCCGCGCCGACGCCGAAGACGCTCTGTTCCAGGCTCGCACGCGGAAGAACATGTTTGCGGCCGTGCTGCCGGTAGATCGGCTGGCTCTCGTCAACAACCGGTTCGGCAGTCAGTCCACCGATCAGGTCGTCCTCTTCCTGGCTAATCACATTAACCAGCATCTCCAGCCCAAGGATCAATTGTTCCGATGGAGCGCCAACGCCTTCCTGGCCATCGTGGAACGCGCACAGCCGCAAGATACGGTTAGGGCGGATCTGTCCAAATTTGCTTCCGCCAAGCTGGAACTGACGCTCAAGCACCATGGGCGGGAGATTCTTCTGCCCGTCAGTTCGACGTGGGTATTGCTGCCGGCAAGCGAGGGTAGGACGCACGACGCGATGGTGGCGAAAATCGAAGGCTTCCTGAAGAGTGAAATGCACATCAAGGATTCGTTCTAGCGCCCGATAAGAAGTAGCGAGGGAGTGCTCGATGGCAGACAAAGAAAAACGAACGCGGCCCCGCATTGCGGTGGATGCAGCGGCGACGCTGCAGGTACTCGGCACATCACAGGCCACCAATGGCGCTACCATTCCCGTGCGCGTCAGCGATGTCAGCGAACGCGGGATGCGCCTGCAATCCGGCACGCAGATCGACGCCGGACAGGCCATTCGCCTGGACATCGGCGAATCCATGTTCCTGGGAGAGGTCTGCTACTGCGCCCCGGCGCCCGCCGGAGCCTCGGCCCCCTATAACATCGGGATTGTGACCGAACAATGCCTGACGGGACTCTCCGGGCTGCGTCACTTGATCACCGCTCTCGACCCGGAGACGTCGCCCAAACTGGAGCGGGTTTGAGCGTCATGTTATTCTTCGGCTGAATGTCAAAAAACGTCGTAGTGTTTGGCGCCGCCGGCCAACTCGGTGTAGAGCTCGTTCGTGTGTTAAACGAACGCGGATACGCCGTCCACCCGTTCAATCGCGCCTCGGTTGATATCACCAATCTCCCTCTGCTCGAACAGACTTTAGCACCCCTGGATCCGAAAGCCGTAATCAACGCCGCCGCCTACAACCAGGTGGATGTGGCCGAACAGGAACCCCAGGCAGCCTACAACGCCAATGCGCTGGGCGTTCGCAATCTGGCCGTTGCCTGCCGCCAGATGGACGCGCTGTTGGTTCATTTCTCCACCGACTATGTCTTTGATGGCCAGCTCGGCCGGCCCTACGTCGAAGAGGATCGCCCCCGTCCACTGGGAGCGTATGGGGTCTCCAAGCTGGCCGGCGAGCTGTACGCGCAAGCCTATTTGGATAATCCGCTGATCCTCCGCACCTCTGGTGTCTTCGGCCCCGGAGGGTTGCGCACCGCAAGGGGAAACTTTGTCGAATTGATGCTGCGTTTGGCGCAGGGCGGCCAGCCCATCCGCGTGGTGGAAGACCACTTCGCCTCCCCCACCTATGCACCGGCATTGGCAGAGCGCACCGTCGATCTGATGGAAACATCACACCGCGGCATCTTCCACGCCGGCGGCGGTGAGCCTGCCTCGTGGTTCGATTTCGCGCGCAAAATATTCAATGCCGCGGGCGTCGCCCCGGAACTGCGGCCCACCAATGAGCGGGAGTACCGCACGGCCGCTCGGCGCCCCAAGTTCTCCGCCCTGGAAAACGCGCGTTTCGCCGCTTGCGGTATTAAGCCAATGCCCACTTTGGACGAGGCGCTGGCGGCCTACATGGTGGAACGCGCCCGTTTCGTCTAGCTAGCCCTTGCCCGCGTAGTACCCTTTGCGCGCCTGCACCTTCAATGTCTTGTCGTTGGGGCGGATCTCGATCTTCCGGAACGAGCCGTCCCGCGACTCATTCGTCGGCGAATAGGCCATCGCGTACTGGCTCCGCATCTCTTCCTGAATCTGCCTGAAGATGTCCTCCAGCGTGTTGTTCCGGCCCACATGGAACAGTCGGCCGCCGGTCTCTTCCGACATCTTCTTCAAGTCCCCGTCGCTGGCGCCGCCGAACGACATCCCCCGGCCGTAGTACGCCCGCTGGTCCACGTAGTAGATGCTGTAGATGATCGTGTCGGCCTTGTGCGCCATTTCGATCGCCTCTTTCAGCTTGTAAGTGGAACCTTGGTCCATTCCATCGGTGATCAACACGATGGCCTTGCGCCCCACCTCGTTCTTCAGCTTTTCATTCGCCGCCAGATAGACGGCGTCATAGAGCAACGTCCCCCGCGGCGGCCGCGAACTCGGCACCGGCCCCGGATGCAAACCACCCACCCCGGCCGACAACCGCAGCCCTTCCAACCCGCGCTTGAGCAGTTTCGCCGAACTGGTCGAGTCCTGTAACAATTCACAATCGGCGCCAAAACTGATCAGGAACGCCATATCCTTGGCCTTCAGAACTTGATCGAAAAACTGCCCCGCGGCATACTTTTCTTGCGGAATCAGCGTCTCCTGGCTTCCGCTGACATCCACCAGCAATCCAATCGTCAGCGGCAGATTCGTTTCCCGCGTGAAGTACTTCGTCGTCTGCGCCTTGCCATCTTCGTAGATGGTGAAGTTATCTTTGGTCAGCGTGGAAATCAGGGCATTATTCTTGTTACGCACCGTGAACATCAGGTTGACCAGATCGACGTCCACCTTGATCGTCGGCAGGTCGTCCTGCGGATCCGGCTGCGCCTTCGGTTTTTGGGCGTAAACGGCAAGCCCGCCGCCGCACAGGATGGAAAATACTCGTCTGCGATTCACTATCCTCATAG
>CAMATG010000223.1 GCA_945860645.1 Candidatus Sulfopaludibacter sp. SbA3
CGCCGAAGACGGTGGTGCAGATTGCCACGCAATTCGGGGTGAATCCGGGCTTTTTGGAACAGATGGTGGACTATTTGAAGCGGTCGGATGGCGCGGTGGCGTCGCCGTTGTATGCGTGGGAAATTCTGGGCACGGGCGGGAAGATGGCCGATTGGAAGTCCCCGGCGGCGAAGCTGTTTGAGGGCTTTTCGGCGGCGAATCCGGAGGCGCTGGCGGCCAAGTACGAGGCGCTGTTCCTGCAGGCGCAGGAGAAGGGGAAGGACAACACCGATCCCGGCTTGAAGGCGCTGCACGAGTTACTGGTGGAGAAGTTCGGACCGTTCCGTGCGCCGGGCGATGCGCGGCGCTACTATGCGGCCGCGGTGCGGACGGAGCTGGCTGGGTTGGACAAAGAGGCCAAGGACTTGGAGGCGGCGACGCCTGATTATCCGCGCGCCATGGGCGTGAAGGAAGGCGAGAAGATCGACGACCTGGCGATTCATTTGCGTGGCAGCCATTGGACGCTGGGCGAGAAGGTGCCGCGGCGGTTCCTGTCGGCGTTGGGCGGCGATAAGGTGACGATTCCCGAGGGGCACAGCGGACGGCTGGAACTGGCGCAATGGATGACGAAGGCGGACCATCCGTTGACGGCGCGCGTGATTGCGAACCGGTTGTGGCGCTGGCACTTCGGCAAGGGCATTGTGCCCACGGTGGATAATTTCGGCCGTTTGGGCGAGAAGCCGACGAATCAGCCGCTGCTGGACTGGCTGGCAGTGGAGATGGTGAAGAACGGCTGGAGCATGAAGCAGATGCACCGGACGATGTTGTTGACGAGCACCTATCAGATGTCGAGCGAGTTTAACGCGAAGGCCGTGGAGACGGATCCGGACAATATTTCGTTGTGGCGGATGAACCGGCGGCGGTTGGAGGCGGAGTTGATCCGCGATGGAATTATGGAGGTTTCCGGCGGGTTGAAGAAGGATTATGCCGGCGGCACCATTCTGAACTACAAAGACCGGCAATATGTAGCCAACACGTCCAAGGGCGGCGATGTGGATTACGACCGGCCGATTCGCGCCGTGTATGTGCCGGTGGTGCGGAGTTCGATGTACGCGCTGTTTTCGGCGTTCGATCTGCCGGATTCGGCGGTATCGAACGGGGACCGGGACGCGAGCGTGGTGGCTCCGCAGGCGCTGTTCATGATGAACGGATCGGTGATGCTGAAGCATTCGAAGATCATGGCGCAGGGGTTGTTGGCGCGCACGGATCTGGACGATTCGGGGCGCGTGCGGGAGGCCTACGAACGGGCGTTATCGCGGCCGGCGACGGCGGGCGAAGTGGACCAGGCATTGAGCTTTGTGGCGAAGATGCAGGGCGAGTGGAAGGGCGACCGGTTGAGCGCGTGGCAGAGTTTCTGCAAATCGCTGATCGCGTCGAACGAGTTCATTTACATTAACTAGTAGAGGCACCAACCATGAACCGGCATTGGAATTCCTATTTGAACAAGACGCTGTCGCGGCGGGAGCTGCTGCAGGTGTCGAGCGCGGGCTTCGGCGGCTTGGCGCTGGCTGGGATGTTGGGCCAGGAGCAGGCGCGGGCGGCGGGCGTGTCGCCATTGGCAGTAAAGCCGCCGCAGTTTCCGGCGAAGGCCAAGCGCGTGATTTTCCTGTTCATGCACGGCGGGCCGTCGCAGGTGGACACGTTCGACTATAAGCCGCTGTTGAAGCGGGACCACGGGAAGCCGCTGCCGTTCCAGGCGCGGAAAGTGGTGTCGAGCGAAACGTTCAACCTGCTGCAATCGCCGTGGGCGTTCAAGCAGTATGGGCAGAGCGGGGCGTGGGTCTCCGACCTGTTCCCGGAGACGGCGAAGATGGTGGACGACATGTGCTTCATCAAGTCCATGTGGGGCACCAATTCGCGGCACGGCGGGGCGCTGTTGGAACTGCATACGGGTTCCGATACGTTTGTGCGGCCGAGCATGGGCTCGTGGATCACTTATGGGTTGGGCAGTGAGAACCAGAACATGCCGGGCTACATAACGATTTGTCCCTCGCAGAGCCATGGCGGGGCGAACAATTTCGGGTCGGCGTTTTTGCCGGCGCCATATGCGGGGACGGCGATTGGGTCCGTCGGCATTCCGGCGAAAGATGCGAAGATTCCGTTCATTCAGAATGAGACGCCGCGGGAGATTCAGCGGAAAGAGATTGACTATAGCCAGGGGCTGAACCGGAAGCAGTTGGAGATGACGGGGCCGGACCGGGCGCTGGAGGGGCGGATTGAGTCCTTCGAGCTGGCGTTCCGGATGCAGACCGAGGCGCCGGATTTGCAGGATTTGAGCAACGAATCCGAGGCGACGAGGAAGCTGTACGGGCTGGACAATCCGATCACGGAAGACTTCGGGCGGCAGTGTTTGATGGCGCGGCGTTTTTCGGAGAAGGGCGTGCGGTTTGTGCAGGTGAGCCACACGTATAAGTGGGACCAGCACGAGCGGTTAAAGCGGGACCACGAGCAGAACGCGCGGGAAGTGGATCTGCCGATTGCGGGGTTGTTGAAGGATTTGAAATCGCGCGGATTGTTGGAAGATACGCTGGTTTTGTGGGGCGGGGAGTTCGGCCGGACGCCAACGGCGCAGGGGTCCGACGGGCGCGATCATAACCCGGAGGCGTTCACGATGTGGATGGCTGGCGGTGGTGTGAAGCCGGGGTTGTCGTATGGGGCGACTGATGATTATGGGTATTACTCGGTTGTGGACCGCGTGCATTTCCATGACCTGCATGCGACGATGCTGCACCTGTTGGGGATGGACCATTTGAAGTTGACGTTCCGGCAGGCGGGGCGTGATTTCCGGCTGACGGATGTGCATGGGAATGTGGTGAAGGGGTTGATGGCGTAGGGTGGACCTCCGCAGACATGGTTGCCAAAAAAGTTGGAGATTCGTCGGTTTTACGGCGGCAAACGTGTAAGCCTGTCAACGAAGATGAAGCCGATTGGAGAAAAATGTGAGCATCTGGAGGCTCAAATCCGTCAAAATCCCCTCAACAGCTACGACATAGCCACGGAGCTGTAGTTCCAGCATTGTGGCCGCGAGTGGCGGTGGTAGTCCGTGATGTGCAGCTGTATTTCTGGCGCTAACTAGATCGCCAACAGCCGACTCAAAACCCTGAATTGCGGTCGAGTTCAGGCGAAATCCGGTATACAGTTTCATGAGTGAAGGCCAATTCATTTGGTTGAACTCGCCCCGGCGGTTGATCGGCCTAACCACAGTCTTTCGACTCAGATGGGGTCTGAACGGATCGGAAGAGCCGATCAATTCAAAATTGAGCAAATTCCTGTAACGGTCAAGCTCTTCTGAATTTCGCCACTGGAGCAGTGCGGGTGATATGTCTCCGAGATTCAGATTTCTCCGATTGACCTCCTTGATGATATAGCTAGCTAAATCCTTAATTCCACCCTCCAATTGGGCATAAGACAAAACATTCATCGCAGACAAGACGAGTGCATCAGCGCCGATGCTTCGAGCCTTAATTTTTGCTAGTGTGCCAACTCTTTCGTCATACTTTGAGTGAATAGAATCTTCAAAGGCCCCCATCGTCTTCCTACTTGTCCAACTCGAGATCGAAGACACGGTAAACTTCAGCAATGCGCTTCTTTAAACGAGGAACCGCATTTGCACCCGGGCCAACATTCTCCTTGAAGGCCGCATTTTCGTGCCCGACTGCTAGATTCAAAACCTCCTTCGCCCTCTCCGGTGACGTAGATGCCAAGCGTGGC
Organism: Candidatus Sulfopaludibacter sp. SbA3; assembly: GCA_945860645.1. GTDB lineage: Bacteria > Acidobacteriota > Terriglobia > Bryobacterales > Bryobacteraceae. The sequence continues at coordinate 3,751 of CAMATG010000223.1, forward strand.
AACAACGGCAACAGACCCATGGTCACCGCGTCGAAATATGCGGGGGCGAGTCCTCCCAAAGTACGGCTGTTTTTGTGTTTCACAAACGCTTCGGCACCAAATTTTTCCGCGAACACCGCAAAGGCATACTGGAACTGGCCTTCTTCGCTCTGGAAATCGAAGGCAACTTGGTTCTTGACTACGGCCTCGCTATATTTGTCCAGCCAGTCGGATATGCTCCCTTTGTACGTATCGATTGAGAGCTTCAGTGCTAAGAACCGCAACACCAACTCCTGCCGCCCTAATCTATCTTTGGATTGATCTGAAAGGCTGTCTGTCGCATCCTGAAAAGGTGGAAAGTCGGAACATCTCTGCAATAGTGCAAGGAAATTTTCCCCGGCTTGTCCCACAATACGGAGAGATGCATTTCTAATTTCATGAGCCTCTGCTGGCGACCCTCCTGAATTGAGTCGCTTAAACATCTCGTAGCGAAGATAGGCGTTATTGGTTCGCTTAATTACAATCGCACGCAAGGTCTTCCGCTTGAGTTCAAGTTGCAGTACTGAAGCTAATGTCAAAAATGTCTCACCATTGAGAGAAGAAAGAATATCACAGCCGATCAACGGGCCCGTGTAGTCATCTTCACTGTTGTTGGGCGCGGGCGAAGTGCCGGTAACAAACTTAATCAGCGAGCTAACTCGCTGAAGACCATCGATGAGCTCTAATACGCCGTCTTGACGTTGAAATAAAACAATCTGGGGAATAGGCAGCCCGAGAAGCATAGATTCGATAAAGCGGCTCTGCTGGGCTCCGGTCCATCGGAACATTCGCTGGAATTCAGGCTGTATCGCGATTTCCTTACCCTCGTGCAAACGAATAAGTTCGCCGACCGAGAAGTCGATAACGTCGAAACGGATCTGCGATGACTGTTCGTCGAGCTCTTGTAGTAAACCCATGATCCCCCCAGTATAGTTGCTGACCGATTCTATCGTGATGAAGTACAAGAGTCGGCTTGTTGGCGAGGCCTGGGCTCGCGTCTACGGCACGCTTCGCGTTCGACCTGCATTATCCCTATCCCAATATCGCGACTCTCCGCGAACTTTGGGGACACTGCTTCACTGATGGATGTTGTGAGGGAATTGCGCGGTGCTGCTTTGGGTGGCGTGTTACTCTGACCGGGAATGACGCGGGCTGCATTTCTGAGGGCCATTGGCGCGGGGTTGGCGGTGCGGCCGCGGAGGCCGAATGTGCTGTTTATCGCCGTCGATGACTTACGGCCGGAGCTGGGAATTTATGGCGCGGGGCATGTGAAGAGTCCGCACATCGACGCGTTGGGGCGGAGCGGCACCGTCTTCACGCGCGCCTATTGTCAGCAGGCGTTGTGCAATCCGTCGCGGGCCAGCATGTTGACCGGACTGCGTCCGGACACGCTGCGCGTTTGGAACCTGCAGACCGATTTCCGCACCACGCGGCCGGAGGCGGTGACGCTGCCGCAGCGGTTGAAACAGAACGGCTATCACGCGGTGAATGTGGGGAAACTGTTCCACAATATCTTCCCCGATCCGGTCTCGTTCAGTGAGCCGGACTTACGCATTCCGGGCTATCCGTTTGACCCGGACGCGGTGTACCGCAGTGCCTCGGAGGTGGCGGCGCTGGAGGAGCGGAAGAGGCAGATTACGGTCGCTGGGAACCAGGCGCGGCACATTGACCAGTATGGGGAATGGTACCTGAAGAACAACGCCACCGAGGCGCCGGATGTGCCCGACAACGCCTACTTCGATGGCGCGCAGACGGACGCGGCGATTGCCAAGCTGGCGGCGCTGCAGAAGGCGGGGACGCCCTTCTTTTTTGGCGTTGGGTATTACCGGCCGCACCTGCCGTTCAATGCGCCGAGGAGGTATTGGGACCTGTACGACCGGGAGAAGATTCCGCTGGCTCCCGATCCTTTTTTGCCTGACGGCGGGGCGCCGATGGGGCACAACATGAACCGGGAGTTGCGTGGGTATCGCGACTTTGCGAACGCGCCGCGTCCGGACCAGGGGACGGTGACGGAGGCGCAGGCGCGGCTGTTGCGGCATGGGTATCTGGCTTCGGTGAGCTATGTGGACGCGCAGATTGGGCGGCTGCTGGCGGCGTTGGAACGGACGGGGTTGGCGGAAAACACGATCGTGGTTTTGTGGGGCGATCACGGGTGGAAGCTGGGCGAGCACAATGGCTGGGGGAAGATGACGAACCACGAGATCGACACGCGGGTGCCGCTGATTGTGCGCGCGCCGGGGGTGCGGCCGGGGGTTTGCGGGGGGCTGGTGGAGGCTGTCGATATCTACCCGACGGTGTGCGAGTTGACGGGCGTGGAACGGGCGGTGGAACTGGAGGGGCAAAGCCTGGTTCCGCTGCTGCGGGCGCCGGGGCGGCGGGGGAAATCGGCTGTGTTTTCGCAGTATTTGCGGGATGGGATCTGGGTGGCTCCGGATGGGGTGCCGTATATGGGCTACGCCATTCGGACGGAGCGGTACCGGTATGTGGAGTGGAAGAAGTGGCCGGAGGGGAGGCTGGATGCGCGGGAGTTGTACGACTTGCGGCGGGACCCGGGGGAGGACGTTAACGTTGCCGGGCGGCCGGAGGCGCGGACGGTGATGGCGGGTTTGTCCGAGCGGTTGCGGAGGGGTTGGCGCGGCGAGCGGATGTGATGACGGTGGCGGAGGGTGGTAGAAGCCGGAATTGCTGGAGCGAGCCCCGGATGATCCAGGTGCTGGGGAGAAAACTCTTCATGTGACGGGAGCGGGAATGGTCATGGAGGAGGCGGTGAAGTTGGGGGGGTACATTCGGGCCGTTTCGGCAGTAGACTGTAGACGGAGCTTCACATTTGCACGGCCAAGGGGGCTTAGGCCAGAAAGTGGTGATCGCGTGAATTCCGCTTTCGAGTGTGGGCATGCCCCGGCTGAGTTTCAACGGCTTTGCCGGTTACACGTTGCGGCGGCGGCGGTGTGCCGGGCGATGGTGCGCGCATCGTCGCGCGGAGAACTGGTGGAGTCTGTTGTACAGACCCTGGTGGGAACCGGGGTGTTTACGACGGCAGTGATTTCGCGGCTGAATCCGGAGACGCAGGAGCTGGTTCGCGAGGTGAGTTGCGGGGACGCGACGGGGTATATGGAGTAGATCCGGATTTTTGCCGATGAACGGCCGGAGGGCCGCGGTCCAGCCGGGACGGCGTTCCGTGAGAAGCGACCGTATGTCTGCAATGACTGGTGGGGCGACCCGGCTACATTGCCGTGGCGGGAGCCGGCCCAGAGCGCGGGTTGGGCGGCTTCTGCCGTGTTCCCTGTAATCCTGCACGGCGAAGCCCGGGGGATATTGACTTGTTATTCGCCGGAGAAGAACTTCTTCGGGGCCGCGGAGGTTTCGCTTTTGGAGGAAACGGTTCGCGATGTGGCCTTCGGGTTGGAACGTTTGGATGGAGAGGAGGCGCGGCGGACTGCGTTGGCGGAGTTGGCCGCGAGTGAAAGGCGCCTGAAGTTGGCATTGGACGCGGCGAAGATGTGAACGTTTGAAGTGGACCTGGAGACGGGAGTGGTTGTCTGGGGCGGGATGCATGAGCGGTTGTTCGGGCTTGCGCCGGGAGCGTTTGCCGGAACCTTTGAAGAGGTGTTGACCAGGGTTCATCCTCAGGATCGGGAGGGGCTGTTGCGGGCGGTGGAGGCGGCCAAAGCGGGGCACTCGATGTTCCGGGTGGAGTTCCGGGTGGTGTGGCCGGACGGGACGGTGCGATGGATGTATTCACAGGGTGAGTTTGTGTACGCGCCGGACGGCACCTCGCTGCGGCGGTCTGGGGTGGTGGTGGACATCACCGACCGGAAGCAGTCGGAACATCTGCTGGTCCGCAATGAAGACCGGTTGCGGCAGGCGGTGCGGGTGGCCAACATCGGCATTCTGGACCGGGATTATGAAACGGAGAGCCTGTATTGGTCACCGGAGCTGCGATCGATTCTTGGAGTGAACGAAGAAGAGCCGGCGACGTTGAGCATGTTCGTGGAGCGGGTGCACCCGGAGGACCGGGAGCGAGTGTACGCAGCGATCCTGCGGGCGGAAGATCCGGCGGGGGACGGGACGTACGCCATCGAACACCGGATTGTATTGCCGGACGGGAATATCCGCTGGTTACGGACGATGGTGCAGTTGATGTTCACAGGGCAAGGGGCGGAGCGGCGGCCTTCGCGGGCCGTTGGGGCCGCGACCGATATTACGGAGTCCGTGGAGGCACAGGAGGAGAACCGGAAGCTGGCGACGATCGTGGAGAACAGCCGGGAAAGCATGGGGATCGCCACTTTGGATGGGCGAGTCACCTATCTGAACGACGCTGCTTTGGGGCTGTTGGGTGTGGATTCCGAAGTGGCAGAAGAGGGACGAACGATCATGGACTTCTTCCCTGAAGAAGACGCGGCGTTCATTAACGGGACGGTGCTTCCCGCGCTGATTGACGGGGGCTATTGGACTGGAGAATTGCGACTGAAAAACCTGCGCACGGCGGAATTGATCGACGCGGAGCTGACCACGTTTCTGATCCGCGACCACCAGGGGCGGCCGATCTCGCACGCGATGGTTTCGCGCGATATCCGGGAGAGGAAGCGAACGGAGGCGGAGCGGATAGAGCTGGAACAGCAGCTGTTCCAGGCGCAGAAGATGGAATCGATCGGACGGTTGGCGGGCGGGGTGGCGCACGACTTCAACAACATGTTGACGGTGATCAATGGGCACAGCCAGATGTTGCTGGCGAAGTTGAGCCCGATGGATCCGATTCGATCGCAAGTGTCGGAAATCAATAAAGCCGGTGAGCGGGCGGCGGGTTTGACGCGACAGCTTTTGACGATGAGCCGGAAGCAGGTGTTGCAAACGCGAGAGCTGGATCTGAACAAACTTGTGGCGGATATGCAGCCGA
>CAMATG010000224.1 GCA_945860645.1 Candidatus Sulfopaludibacter sp. SbA3
TCAACAATCGAACGACCAGGACAATACGATTTTCAAGATTGACCATCAGCTGAGTTCGGCGAACCGGCTGAGCGGACGATTCCTGATGAACGACGAGGCGTTTCAGGAGGTGCCGGGGAACCTGCCAAACCTGTTCGCCAACATCAAATACAGCAACTACAATCTGTCGCTTTCCGACACGCACATACTGAGCGCGACCCTGCTGAACAGCTTCCAATTCACGTTCAACGACATTGACCGGCGGCAGTTATCGGTGGTGCCGGGGAACAAGAGTTGGAACGACTTTGGCGCGCGGTTCACCCGGCCGTTTACGGAGACCGACGTGCCGACGGCGATCAGCACGAATGTGAATGGGCGATTCAATGCGTTTACCCGTTACCCGTTGCAGCACTTCCGGCGCAACTATGAGATCAGCGAGCGATTGAACTGGAACAGGGGCGCGCACTTTCTGAAAGTGGGCGGGAGCGTGCGGCTTTCCCAGTTGGACCTTTCGGAGTTTTTTGAAGGGGACCCGGCGCTGGTGTTCAATGGCCAGATCACGGGCGATTCGGCGGCGGACCTGATGCTGGGCCGTGTGTTCAATTTCCGGCAGGGATCCCTGCTGGTGAACCAGCCTCGGCAGAAGGAGTGGGGGTTGTTCGCGCAGGACGACTGGAAGGTGAAACAAAAGCTGACGTTGAATCTGGGATTACGGTATGACCCGTTCCTGCCGTTTACCGACGCCGACAACCGGTTCAGCCAGTTCCGGCCGGGGCAGCAGAGTACGGTGTTTCCAACGGCGCCGGCCGGGGTGGTATTCCCGGGCGACGCGGACGTGCCGTTTTCGGCGATGAAGGCGAATTATAACCGGCTGGCGCCGCGTTTCGGCTTCGCCTGGGATCCGACGGGAAAAGGCAAATTCAGCGTGCGCGGCGGGTACGGGATGTTCTGGTCGCAGATCCGGCAACAGGCGAACAATCAGCCGTCCAACTCGCAGCCATTCGCGGCGAAGTTCACGTTCGACGCGCCGCCGAGCGTGGAGAATCCGTACGCGTTGCAGGCGAATCCATGGCCGTTCACGGCGCCGACTTCGGCGGAAGCGCGGAAGAACTACCGGTTCATCCGTCCCTTGACGATGCAGCCGTTTGCGGTGGATTTCAGCAACGGCTACATGCAGCAGTGGAACTTCAATTTGCAACGCGAGTTTTTCGGTTCGTGGGTGGGCACATTGGCCTACGTAGGCAGCAAGGGCACGCACCTGTTCAACCAGATCGAGGGCAATCCGGCGGTGTTCCGCGCGGGCGCGACGACGGCGAATACGAACGCCCGGCGGCTGTTTGCGCCGGACTTCGGTACGGTGGCGCTGCAGAAGAGCGATGGGAATTCGAACTACAACTCCATGCAGGTATCGGTGAATAAACGCTTCACGCGCGGGTATTCGCTGATGGCGTCGTATACGTGGTCGAAGATGATCGACGATGCTTCGGGCGACGGCACGGTATCGCCGAATCCGTTTGACCAGAAGTTCAACCGCGGGCTATCGAACCTGGATATTCCGCACCGGTTCGTGGGATCGTTTGTCTACGAACTGCCGCGGTTCCAGAATGGAATGGCGTTGTTGAAGTACGTTGTGGGGGGATGGGATGTGAACGGAATTGTGTCGCTGCAGAGCGGGACAACGTTCACGGTGATCTCGGGCCGAGACAACTCGTTTACGGGGGTGAATCAGGACCGGGCCGATCTGATCGGCAATCCTTATCTGGACGCGGGGCGGCCGAATGGCCAACTGGTGGACCGGTACTTCAACATCGACGCGTTCGCATTTAACGCGATTGGGACGTACGGCACGGCAGGGCGCAACATCCTGCGCGGACCGGGAGATGTGAATTTGGACTTCGGGTTGTTCAAGAACATTCCGGTAACGGAGCGTCACAAGGTGCAGTTCCGGATGGAGACGTTCAACGCGCTGAACCGGGTGAACCTGGGCAATCCGAACGCGAACCGGTCGGCGGCGGCGTTCGGACGAATCACGTCGGCGGGTTCGCCGCGGGTGATTCAGTTGGCGTTGAAGTATCAGTTTTAGGAGGGGCGGGCGGGGCGATCGACTAGAAGGCTTGACCAATGCTGAAGAAGGGGCGACCTAGCGGTTCGCCGGGGCGGCGGTCGAGTTTTATGCCGTAGTCGAGGCGGATGAGGAAGTATGGGGTGCGGATGCGGATGCCGATGCCGGCGGCTTTGCGGACGGTCCAGGGGCGGAAGTCGCTCATCCGGTCGTAGACGTTGCCGGCATCGATGAAGCCGACGCCATCGAAAATGCTGGCGACGGGGAAACGGAGTTCGTTGTTCAGGATGAAGAGCGCGTTGCCGCCTGATGGGGAGACGCCGTCGAAAATGCGGGGGCCGACGCCGTCTTGGGCGAAGCCGCGGATGGTGGTGCCGCCGCCGGCGAAGAAGCGCTCGCCGAGGCTGACGCGGTTGGTGGCGCTGCGGCCGGGGATTAAGTTCTGGCCGTTCAAGCCTCCGGCGAGGCCGACGCGGACGCCGGAGGCGAAGACCAAGCGGCTTTTGCGGACGCCCTTTTGGAGCGGCAGGAGTTGGGGTTTGTCGAGCGCGATGTAGCGGAAGTACTGGCCGAAGTACTTGGCGAAGTTGAGTTCGCTTCCGGAGAACGTGGGGGCATATTCGACAGCGTGGGAGAGGAAGGAACCGCGCGTGGCGTCGAGGAGATCGTCGCGAGTGTCGCGGGAGAGGGAGGCGGTGAAGGGGGCGACGCGGAGGGTGGCGTCGAAGATGGGATCGGGGTCGACGTCGTAGGTGCGGGTGCGTTCGAAACGGTAGCCGTAGTTCAGTAGCCACGCTTTGCGGAAGCGGGCTTCCTGGAGGACGGAGAAGCCGAGGCGGTCTGTATTGAAGCCTTCGCGGACTTCGCGGCGGACGAAGGTGGAGGCGGTGGTGCGGAGGGGGAAACGCTTGAGCAGGGGCTGGGAGAAGTAGAGGCGGCTTTCCTGCAAGTCGGCATCGTAGCGGGCGCGGACGCCGATGACGCGGGCGGCGCCGAGGGAGTTGTGGTTGGCGAAATCGACGATGCCGCCGGGGCCGCGTTCGGTATCGAAGTAGCCGCCGTAGCTCATTTGGAAAGGCCGGACTTCGCGGACGTTGACGTCGAGGGAAACTGATTTTTTGCCGCTGACGGGTTCGAGCGCGTTGCGCTGGATATCGATGAGGGAGTAGGCCCCGGTGGTGTACAGGTTTCGGCGGGAATGGCTGAGGACCTGGAGGTCCAGGGGGTCGCCCTTTTTGAGTTCGAGCTGGCTGCGGATCAACCCGGTGGAAGTGATGTCGTTGCCGTTGACGGCGACCGATTCGACTACGGATTGGGGACCTTCGGCGATGTCGAAGACGACATCGACTTTTCCGGTTTCGGGGTGGCGGTTGAGGGCGTAGGTCAGCTCGGCGTCGTTGTAGCCGCGGCGGCCGTAGAGGTCCTTCAGATTGGTGAGGGACTCTTCGCGGAGAGACGGGAGATAGCTATTGCCGGATTCGAGGGTGACGGCCTGTTGGAGGGCCGGCGCGGGGTAGGCCTGGTTGCCGGTGAAGGTGACGTTGCCGACGCGATAGAGCGGCCCTTCGGCAACGGGGTAGATGACGGTGGCCGACTTCGTGGGGGCGTCGAGGATGATCTCGGGCTTGGCGACTTTGACATCGAGATAGCCGCGGTCGCGGTAGTAGAAGAGCAGCGAATCGATGGCCTGTTCGGGGTGCGTGAAGGCGGCGAGAGTCTGCTTTTGCTCGCGCAGGAGCTTGCGCAGCTCGGGTTCTTCGGCTGGTTTGGCGCCGGCGAAGACGAGCTTGGGTGTCGTGAATTTTCCGCCGGGTTGGACGTCGAAGACGATTCGCTTGCGGGTGAGATCGGGCGTTTCGATGGCGTGATCGATGCGGGCGGCGAGGTAACCCTGGGCGAGGAGATCGTCGCGGAGAATGGCGGCGGCGTCATCGGCACGCTGGGCATCGAAGACGCCGGCGAGCCACTGTTCGCGCACCTTCCTTTGAACGCCGCCATCGGGGCGGTAGCCTTCGTAGACGAAGTCGACTTTGGGACCGGGCTCGACGTTCAAATCAAGGTCGACCTGGCCATCGTGCGCGGTGCGGGTGAGGCGGACACGGGCTTCGAGGTGGCCTTCGCCGGCGTGCTTATCGGTGATGCGTTCGACGCCGCGGCGGATCTTGAAGAAGTCGTAGTTTTTGCCTTTGCGGGCGGAGAGCCACTTGGCGAGTTGCTCGTTGGTGAAGAGCTGATCGCCCGAGAATTGGACATCGCCGATCTTCTTGTGCTCGCGCTCGGCGGTGCTGGTGGGCGCGGATGGCGTGCCGCCGAACTCCTGTTTGCGGGAGAAATCGAAGCGGTAGGTATTGTCGGATTGTTTGAGGGCGCGGGTGCGGAAACGCTTGGAGATATCGTATTGGCCGACAAGGATCTGGTCCCCGGAATCGGTGAGATTCATGGAGTAGATGAGGCTGAGCTGGCGGGTGAAGTTCTGGCCGATGGTGAGGCGGGCGGAGGGGTCCGATTCGTTGGCGATGAGGTTGGGTTCGATGCGGACTTGGGAGATGCCGGTGGCCTGTTCGATGCCGCGACCGAGGGAGCCGCCGACGCGGCCAGTGAGGTAGGAGAGGACCTGTTCCTTGGCGACATCGCCTTCGCGGCCGCTCAATTCATCCATGGTGCGGCCGGTGAGGAGGACGGCGGCGATGTCGGGTTCGGGGAGGGGCGGATCGGAGGTGAGAGTGGTTTCGCGGTCCTTGCCGGAGCCCTGGACGGAGAGGGTGACGTCGTAGCCGGAGGCCTGTGTTTTGGCGATGATATCGAACGACGGCTCGATCTTGTTTTCGTCGTTGAAGGTGAGGACGCCGCGATCGACGATGTACTTGCGTTCGTTGAGATTGAGGGTGCCGCCTTCGTCGATGGTGATGCGGCCGACGAGGCCGGGTCGATAGTAGGAGCCGGTGAGGCGGGCGTCCATTTCGAGCTCGACCTTGGCGAGATTGTTGTCGACGACGAGGGGGTGTTGGGTCTTGATGGCGATGCCGTAGTCGAGGCGTTCGAGGAGGGGGGAGCGTTCTTCGCGGGCTTCAGGGGTGGCGGAGGAGTTGAGTGCGTTGAGCAGGCCCTGGTCGAGATTCACGGTCTCTGTATAGCTGCCGTCGACCACCGCGATGTTGCCGCCGAGGAGAAACCGTTTGCCGTTGGTGCGAAGGAAGATGTTCGCGTTGGACATGGTTTTGAAGTTGGCGGGGAAATCGAGATAGACGCCGTTGGACGAGACGACGAGAGCGGCGGCGGCTATTTCGGTGCCGCGGAGGGTGACGCCGCCGGAGCCTTGGAGAGTGCCGCCGTTGAGGGTGCCGGAGACCTTGCTGAGCGTGACCTGATTTTTTGCGAGATCGAGGCGGAGGTTAAGCTTTTCGGCCTGGAGGCGGGGGGAGGCCATGGCGACATCGGCACCGGTGATTTGCAGGTATCCGGCGGCCTCTGGCGCATTGATGGTGCCGCCGATATTGAGGGCGACGGAGGTGGGGCCCTGGGCGCGGATGGCGGTGGTGAAGGCGGAGAGGAGGCCGAGGTCGGCGTTCGATTCGAGGCTTAGTTTGAGGGGCTGGGAGCCGGTGAGTTGGGCGGTTCCGGCGAGGGCGAGTTTCGCAGCGGGTCCGGTGAGTTGGAACTGATCCACTTGGACGATGCCGTTGGCGACGCGGAGGACGGAGGGTTGGGTTTGGGCCAGATTGAACTTGCCGGCGCGGAGGCTGAGCGCGTCAAAGCGCAGCTCGCCGCGGAGGGCTTCGAGTTCCGGGCGGGTGGCTTCGGCGGCGAGTTGGAAAGACGCCTGGCCGCCGGCGGTTTCGGGCATTCCCTTGAACTGGGCGAAGTCGAGATTTTTGACGGAGAGGTTGGCGTTGGCGGGGCCGGGCTTACGGGCCAGATCGAATGGGAGCGAGGCGGAGAGGAGGCCGAGGGGGAATTCGGCGGTGCCGGTGATGGTGGCGCCGGACCAGCGGGCGGAGAGGGATTCGAGCTGTAGATTGCCATCGGCCAGGTGGGCGCGGGCGGAGGCGGCGGTGAGGGGCGGAAGGTCGGGATGGGCGTAGGCGGCGTTGGCGAGAGAGAGGTCGAGGCGGGGGGCGAGGCTGTAGCGGCCGGCCGTCAGGGTGCTGTCGATGACGCCGGCGAGGGTGAGTTCGCCGGAGGCGGATTCGAGGGCGGCGGCGAGGTTGACGGTGCCATTGACCTGCAGGGCGCCGGGCACTTTGCCTTCAACGGTGAGGCGGGTGCCTGGGCCTGTGAGCGTGACGGGTTGGAGGTCAAGGGCGCCGTTACGGAGGGTGGCGGAGAGGGGGCCTGCGGTTTGGATGGGTTGGTTGTCGAACTTCAGGGAGAGGGGGGCGGCGTGGAGAGTGACTTCGGCATTTTGCCAGTTGGTGGCTTCGCCTGTTGACGTTACCTGGGCGGTGAGCTTGCCTTCGAGCCGCTTTTGGGGGAGGGTGGCGAGATCGGTTTGGGTGGTGTTTAGTTGCAGTGTGAAGGGGTAGGGGGCGGCGGTAGAGGCGCGGGCTTCGGCTTTCGCGTTTTGCTTTGGGGCTTGCGCCGTGGCGTGGAGGGCGGCGCCGTCGAGATCGGCTTTTATTTGGAGCGGGCCGATGTCGGGCAGGTCGCCTTTGAGGCTGGCGTTAACGATGGGATGGGATGGCGTGCCGCTGGCGTCGGCTTGGAGGGCGACGGTGCCTTTGGTGAGGTGGAACGGGTCGCTCTTGAGGGAGGCGGTGAAGCGCTGGGATTGGAATTCGTAGCTTCCCTTCCCCTGGAGTTTTTCGGTGGGGCTTTTGTCGAGGAGGAGATCGTTGACGGTGGCGGTTTTCGCATCGAAGCGGGCGGTGGCGGTGAGGTGGCCGAGTGGTTCGCCGTAGGCTTCGATGGCGGTGACATTGAGGGAGGCGGTGCCGAGGGGATGATCAAGAGTGCCAGTGAGGTTGGCGTTGAGATTGAGGACGCCGGTGATGGGGGTGGCGGGTTGGCCGAGGAGTTGGAGGAGATCCGGGATGTTGGCTTGGCGGACCTCGGCCTGGAGGGCGAGGTGGCCGGAGAGGCCGATCCAGCCGCGAGCGTCGATGGCCTGGCCGCCCCATTTTACGGAGGCTTGAGCGAGATCGAGGCGATCGGCGTTGACGGTTCCGGTGGCGGCGATGGCGATATCCTTTACGGAATCGGTGCGGAGATTGGCTGCGTCGAAGCTGAAGGCGGCGGAGGGTCTTTGGACGGATCCGCTGAGGTTTAGGTTCAGTTTGACGCCACCCGAGACTGGGAGCTTGCTGTAGGGCTGGGCGGCGATGTTAGGAGTGGATATGGCGAGCTGGCCGGAGAGCTGTTGGCGTGGATCGATGTGGATGATGCCGGTGGATTCCACGCCGCTGAGCGCGGCGCGATCGACGTGGACGACGGTGGCGCCGGCTGCATTGCGTTGGACGCGGAACGAGCCCGCGACCGGATAGACATCTTTGTTGGGGGCGCGGGTGCCGGCCAGCGTGATGGCCGCGGTGGCGCTGGCGTTCGTTACTTCCAGGCCTTTCCATTGGGCGCTGATGGTGCCGCTGGCGGTGCTGTGGAGAGTGGGCACGAAGCGGGTAAGTGGTACCCGTTGGACCGTGCCCTGGAAGGCGCTGGGGCCAGTGGCGGTGAGGGAGACGCGGCCGTCGCCATTGAGGTTGCCGAAGGGGGAGGCGATGTTCAGTTGGGTGGCGGTGAGGGCGTTCGACTGGGGATCGTAGGCGATGTTGCCGTTGAGATCGATGTCTTTGTACGCCTGCCAGGCGGCGTTTTTGGCTTGGACGCGGGCGTTGACGAGCGGGGCTTTGGCGGTGCCGGTGATGGCGAGTTCGGCGTGGAGGTCGCCCGCGGATTGCGGGACGAATTGGGCGGGTTGGGCGTCGAGGACGAGATCGCCTTTTAAGCCCAGCTGATCGAAATCGAGGAGGGCGAGGGTGCCGGAGAGGGTGGCGCCGGGAGTGCGGAGGTCGAGCTTTTCGATGCGGAGATCGGTGTGGCCGGCGTCGAGGAGGGTGTGGAGTGAGGCGACCGGATAGGTCTGGCCGGCGAGGGTGGCGGTGCCGGCGGAATTGGTGTCGAACTGGACGCGGTGGCGGGTAGTGAGGCGGTTGCCGGCGACGCGCACGTCCCATTGCGGGAGGATGATTTTGAGGCCGGTTTGCTGGTCATCGATATGTAGCGAGCCGTTGGTGGCGGTGACGGATTGGGCCAGATATTGAAGGGAATCGCCGGAGGCGCTTTGCGACTTGGGGAGGTTGGAGAGGCCGTCGGCATTGATGACGAGCCAGAGTTCGGGGTGCAGCAGGGAGCCGGAAGTGATGACAATGTGGCCGCGGAGAAGTTCCCAGAGAGAGAGTTTGAGCGAGACGGATTCGATTTTGGCGAGCGGCGGGAGGGAGGGTTCGGGCGTGACGACGACGCCGTTCATGCTGGCCTGGAGGGAGAGGAGATTGAAGTCGAGGCCGGAGGCTTGGAGACGGACGCCCTGGGCGGCGAGGGCGCGTTGGAGTTGGGCCAGGGCCAGGCGCTTCATCGGCGGAGTGTGGAGGAGCGCCACGCCGGCGATGACGAGTCCTCCGACGGTGAG
>CAMATG010000225.1 GCA_945860645.1 Candidatus Sulfopaludibacter sp. SbA3
TACGAACCTGCTAGGCGGCATCCTCGCCGGCCACGGCGCCAAACAGCTCCGCGTCGCCGAAACGGAAAAGTACCCCCACGTCACGTTCTTCTTCAACGGCGGCGTCGAAAAACCGTTCGATGGCGAAGAGCGAGAAATGGTAGCGTCCCCCAAGGTCGCCACCTACGACCTCCAGCCCGAAATGTCCGCCGAAGGCGTCTGCAACGTCGTCCTCCGCGGTATCGAACGCGCCGACTTCGACGTCATCGTCGTCAACTTCGCCAACCCCGACATGGTCGGCCACACCGGTGTCTACGAAGCCGCCGTCAAGGCCTGCGAAACCTGCGACGTCATGCTCGGTCGCATCCACCAGGCCCTCCAACGCACCGGTGGCCAGTGGATCATCACCGCCGATCACGGTAACGCCGAAACCATGATCGATCCTCTCAACGGTGGCCCGCATACTTATCACACCACCAACCCGGTTCCGCTCATCTTAGTCAATGAGGAGCGTCGCCCGCTTCGCACTGGCGGCTCTCTTCGCGATCTCGCGCCCACCATCCTCGGTCTGCTAGGCTTACCAAAGCCTGCCGAGATGTCCGGCGCCGACCTGCGAGCCTAAATTGAGCAACCTTCTCACACACCTAACACCCTTACACCGCTTCAAGTACTACGAAATCTGCCTCAGCTTCTTCGTAGTCGTGCTCTTAATCTCCAACCTCGTGGCCAGCAAGCTCATCTCGTTTGGCCACGTTTCCTTCCTGGGCCTCGAGTTCGACATCATCCTCTCCGGGGCCCAGATCCTCTTCCCCATCACCTACATCTTCGGCGACATCTTCACCGAAGTGTATGGCTACGCCGGCAGCCGCCGCGCCATCTGGCACGGCTTCCTGTCGACGGCGCTGCTCACCGGCCTCGGCATGCTGATCGTCAATCTCCCGCCCGCCCCGGGTTGGACCGGCCAACCGGCCTTCGAGGCCATCTTCGGCTTCCTCCCGCGCCTCGTGGTCGCGAGCCTCATCGCCTACTGGTGCGGCGAATTCGCCAACGCATTCGTGCTCGCCAAAATGAAGGTGCTCACCGGCGGCAAAATGCTCTGGGCCCGGACGATCGCCTCCACCGCCGTCGGCCAACTCGTCGACACGGTGATCGTCATGACCATCGCCTTCTGGGGCCGTATCGATGGCACCATGATCCGCGATCTCATCCTCACCGGCTACCTCGTCAAGGTCGGCTACGAAGCCGCCGCCACGCCGCTGACGTACCTCATCGTGAACTTCCTCAAGAAGGCCGAAGGCATCGATCTCTTCGACGACTCGACAGACTTTAACCCCTTCTCCGGCGGCCCTGCGCAAGAAGGCCCGGCCTAAAGCCGGACCGTCCCTTTTCGCGTTGCCAGTTTCCGGTCGAACGTCCCCAATGGCAGGTGCCCCGCGCGCGTTGCAGTCGCCAGGATCAGCGCATCGGAAAACTGGATGGCCGGTTTCTCCCTGAAGATCTGCAGTGCAGCCCTGCAGATCTCCGGGTCTTCCATCACAAGGTCTTCGTGTTCCAGCAACATCTCCAGCACCCGTTCAATCGCATCCCGATTGAGAGCGTAGATCGTTCCCAACACCCAGATCGATTCCATCAACGCGACGGTCGGAACCCAGGCGCCACCTTGAATGAATGCGTCAGCCGTCTCGGCCTGCGCGGGTGTGTCGCGGGTGATAATCCGCACAATGACGTTCGTGTCAGCGGCGAGCATGCCGCTTCCGGATGTACTCGCGAATGCCTTCTTCCAACTCCTCGTCGGTCTTTGGCGCCGGAGGGGTGTCTCCAAAGATCGCCTTGTGGATGTCCTGCGAACTGTATTTCCCCGACCGCTTTATGACGATCTGGCCGCCCTCCTCCACCCACTCCAACGTCGAGCCCGGCCCGATCCCCAGCTTCTTCCGCACCGCCGCTGGGACCGAAATCTGCCCCTGCGCCGTCACCTTCGATTTCGCCAGTGCCATATCCAAACATTACCACGGTAATGGAGCCCCGGCAGGACCCCTCTGGCGGCCGTGAACATGCAACCCGGTCGCACTTCCCCCACCTCTGCTACAATAGAGGTTTGCGCTGTGCAAACAGTGCTATCCCGACCAGCGAGGAGGTGAATATCTTATGGCAGAAGTTATCGTGCAAGACGGCGAGACTCTTGAAAATGCTCTGCGTCGCTTTAAACGCAAAGTGCAGCAGGAAGACATTATCAAGGAAATCAAACGCCACTCCTTCTACCTGAAACCCGGCGAAAAAAAGCGGGTCAAAGAAGCCCTCGCTCGCAAGCGTAACCGCAAAAAGCGTCGTAGCGATCCAGAATAGAACCTCGAACGGCACCGGTCCTCCGGTGCCGTTCGTGTTTTCAGTCCCCCCATTCCTGTCGACGCCAAATGATCGCCCAACAACCGGTCTCGTTTTACCCCCTAGACAATAGCCCCCGCCGCCCCAACCTGCTCTAATTACGCCATGCCGACCGACATCCAATCCGCCATCAACAACGTCATCTGGATCGACAAAGGCCGCATGAGCGGCGAACCCTGCTTCCGCGACACCCGCGTTCCCATCCAAACCCTCCTCGATCACATCGATCTCGACGCCTTTCTCGAAGACTTCCCCTCCGTTTCCCGCCAACAGGCCACCCTCTTCCTCGAACTCGCCAAAACCGCCCTCCTAGCCCACACCGACGAATCCACCTAATCCCCGTATCGCCACCCAAAAATAGGGGATGTAAATACTTGACACGACCGCCTGCACCGAACCGAAACTGTGAACCCTTTAGCGGCTAGTCTTGACGATGTTCAGCAGCGCCAATTGCCCGCCAGCCAAAACGGTACGGCACCAGACGCTCTTTAGGCCTTCTAGCGGAACCGGTACATCACAGGGTTCTTGAGCAATAGCCGCCTTGAGAAGACGACGCGCGGAAGAATCGGACAGCCCATATGGATTAGGTCCAGCCAGACCTTCTTGCCAGAGCTTCATAGCACTTTGGGGATCCGCAGCGACAAACTGGCTGACCGAGGTAGTTCCTCGAAACTCCATGATCACTGTAAAGAGGCGCTGCATTGGCAAAGTGTAACAACACCTTCGAAATCTCTCCTAACTGGTCCTGCCAAAGTGGGTGCGTCAACTATGTCAGTGCCAAAAATAGCGTTAAACTCTTCAAATGACGCTCTCCCGCCGCCACCTCCTCGCCGCCCTGTCGACGGCCTCCGCCTTCTCCCAAACCACCTTCGACACCGCCATCAACAACGGCCGCGTCATCTGCCCCGCCAACAACCTCGACGCCATTCGCTCCATCGGCATCACCAACGGCGTCATCACCGCCATCTCCCCCACCCCCCTCAAAGCCAAGCGAGTAAACGACGCCAAAAACCACGTCGTCTCCCCCGGCATCATCGACCTCCACGTCCACCGCCAGGACGCCGAAAACAACCGCTACACAGCCCGCGACGGCGTCACCACCACCCTCGAACTCGAAATCGGCGTCTCCCCCATGAAGCCCTGGATCGACGCGCGCCGCGGTAAATCCCTCATCCACTTCGGCGCCTCCGTCGGCCACGTCCCGGCCCGCATGACCGCGACCAACGACACCAGCGAATGGCTCCCCGCCGGCCCCGCCGCCACCCGCGCCGCCACCGACCCCGAACAAAACAAAACCCTCGAACTCCTCCGCCAAGGCCTCCGCGAAGGTGGCGTCGGCATCGGCATGGGCATCGCCTACACCCCGTTCGCAAGCCGAGCCGAAATCCTCGACGTCTTCAAAGTCGCCGCCCAGGCCAAGGTCCCCATCTTCGTCCACATGCGCGGCGCCGGCGCCAAAGACCCCGGCGTCGTCGAAGCCCTCCAAGAGGTCATCACCGACGCCGCCGCCAGCGGCGCCAGCCTCCACGTCGTCCATTTGAACTCCAGTTCCGGCCGCGCCTTCGAACTCGGCCTCTCTATGGTCCGCGGCGCCAAAGCCCGCGGCATCGACGTCTCCTACGAAGCCTACCCCTACATCGCCGGCATGACCCAGCTCGAATCGGCCATCTTCAACCCCGGCTTCCGCGAACACCTCGACATCGATTACAAGGACATCATGCTCGTCGAAACCGGCGAGCGCCTGAACGAAGAGACGTTCAAAATCCACCGCAAAAAAGGCGCGACCGTAATCACGTTCACCATGCGTGAACAGGACATCGACATGGCCATGGCCGCCCCCGACGTCATCGTCGCCAGTGACGGCTGGATCACCAACGGCAAGGGCCACCCCCGCGCCTCCGGCAGCTACTCCCACGTGCTCGCCACCTACGTTCGCGAACGCAAAGTCATCACCCTCAAGGACGCCATCCGCAAGATGAGCTACCTCCCCGCCGCCCGCCTGGAAAAGATGGTGCCCGAAATGAAGAAGCGCGGCCGCCTCCAAATCGGCGCATTCGCCGACATCACCGTCTTCAACCCCGACACCGTCCAGGACAAATCCACCTATCAAAACGCCGGCCAGTACTCCGAAGGCATCCCCTACGTCCTCGTCAACGGTACCCTCGTAGTCGACGAAAACAAGATCGTCGAAGGCGTCTTCCCCGGCCAGCCCGTCATGAGCAAAGTCACCATCTGATGCGCAAATTCGCCGAAAGCTACACCGCCGCCTGGTGCAGTCAGGACCCGGCCCAGGTCGCCGCCCACTTCGCTCCCAACGGCTCGCTCCAGGTCAATCAATCTGCCCCCGCCGTCGGCCGCGAAGCCATCAGCGCCGTCGCCCAAAGCTTCATGACCGCCTTCCCCGATCTGAAAGTCGCCATGGACTCCCTCGACGAAGCCACCCTCACCTACCACTGGACCCTCACCGGCGGCCCCGTCAAAATCAGCGGCTACGAACAGTGGACGCTCGACACCGGCGGCCTCATCCTCCAATCCCTCGGCCACTTCGACGAAGCCGATTACCAGCGCCAACTCCGATGACCTACCAACTCAAAATCACCCTCCAGGGCGCCCGCCCACCCGTCTGGCGCCGCGTCCTGGTGCCCAATACAATCCGCATGGACGCCCTCCACACGGTCATCCAAATCGCCATGGGCTGGACGGACTCGCACCTGCACTCCTTCACCAAAGGCGGCAACTGCTGGACCCTCCCAGACCCCGACGCCTACACCGTCTCCCTCGATCTCGACGAACGCAAATACCGGCTCAAAGAAGTCCTCAAGAAAACCGGCGACAGCCTCCTCTACGTCTACGATTTCGGCGACAACTGGCGTCACAAAGTGGTACTCGAAGCCATCCTCCCCGATTCCAAAAACACCCTCCCCACCTGCACCGCCGGCAAAGGCGCCTGCCCCATGGAGGACTCCCGCGGCTACGAACCCGAAGAGGACGACGAACCCGCCCCGCCCTTCTCCGTCACCGAAGCCGACGCCACCCTCGCCAACGAACGCTGGGACCCCGACGCGCTCCTCTGACAACGGGAACCTGACCCCCAAAAAATACGTACTTCCCAACATGCTCGCCGTCTACCAATCCCACCTCCACCAAATCCAATCCCAACTCGCCCAGCTCCACTCCCGCCAGTGGCTCACCGCCGCCGCCCTCGCCCTCACCGCCGTCATCGTCCTCGCCCTCGCCGTAACCACCCTCCGCCGCCTCACACCCCTCTGGTCCGTCCCCACGCCCCTGCCAATCGCCGCCCTCTGCGCCCGCCGCTACGGCCGCCAAAACCGCCGCCGCTCCACCCTCGCCCGCCTCCGCAATTTCTACGAATCAGGCGTCGCCCGCCTCACCCACCAGTGGCAATCCGCCCCCGACACCGGCGAAGAATACGCCGAACCCGGCCACCTCTACGCCCACGATCTCAACCTCTTCGGCCCCTCATCGCTCTTCCAACGCCTCTCCATCGCCCGCACCGAACCCGGCAAACGCAAACTCGCCCAATACCTCCAATCCCCCTGCTCCCTCCCGGAAACCCTCGCCCGCCAACAAGCCGTCCAGGAACTCACCGCCAACACCGCCCTCCGCGAACAAATCGCCACCCTCGGCCACGATTACCAACAAGCCCACGCCGCCACCTTCTCCGATTGGCTCGCCCACCCCGCCCAGCCATTCCCGAAATACCTCCGCCTGCTCGTCCTCCTCACCAGCCTCGCCGCCGCCACCCTCAGCCTCATCTCCTTCCCGGCCTTCTACACCGCCCTCGCCCTCCAACTCGCCCTCGCCTGGGCCCTCCGCCCCCGCGTCGCCGTCATCATCCAAAACGCCCGCCTCCTCTCCGTCGAACTCACCCTCATCCAACAAGCCATCAAACTCCTCGCCCAACAAAACTTCCAATCCCCCAAACTCACAGATATCGTCCAAACCCTCCAACCCGCCCCCGCCCGTCTCCGCACCCTCAGCCTCTATCTCCGCATCCTCACCGAACGCAACAAGGAACACTTCTACCTCCCCGCCAGCGTCCTCCTCCTAGGCACCCAATCCGCCATGGCCATCGAAAACTGGCGCGCCAAAAACGGCCCCGCCATGGCCCAGTGGCTCGACGCCTGGAGCGAGTTCGAAGCCCTCCAATCCCTCGCCTGCTACGCCTATGAAAACCCCGCCACCACCTACCCCACCTTCGCCACCACCACCCCGACCTACGCAGCCAAGGAACTATCCCACCCCCTCTTAGAAAACCCCGTCCCCAACGACATAAACCTGCCCAATCTCCTGCTAATCAGCGGCTCCAACATGGCCGGCAAAAGCACCCTCCTCCGCGCCATCGGCCTCAACGCCGTCCTCGCAAAAACCGGCGCCCCCGTCCGCGCCGCCAGCCTCCACCTCTCCCCCTTCACCCTCGTCGCGTCCATCTCCATCCAGGACGCCCTCGCCGAAGGCAAGTCCCGTTTCCTCGCCGAAGTCGAACGCCTCAAAGCCGCCATCACACTCTCCAAAACCCACCCGCCCCTGCTCTTCCTGATCGACGAAATCTTCAGTGGCACCAACTCCGCCGACCGCCGCCAAGCCGCCCAGGCCGTCCTTGAAACCCTAACCGCCAATAACGCCATCGGCGCCGTCTCCACCCACGACCTCGCCCTCACAAACCTCTCCCCCCACAACGCCCACATGTGCGCCCGCACCGCCGCCGACCCCCTCGCCTTCGACTATCTCCTCAAACCCGGTATCAACACCCAATCCAGCGCCCTCGCCATCGCCCGCCTCGCCGGCGTCCCCGTCCCCATTTAACCTAGCGATACACCAAACAACCCCGCCCCTCCAGCACCCCCAACCACATCGGCTCCTCCAACCCCGTCACCCACCGCAAATCCAACTTCTCCAATCGCGGCAATCGCAACAACGCCTCCGGCAAACTAACCAGCGGATTCCCCCGCAAATCCAGCTGCCGCAAATGCTTCAACTCCCCAATCCCCTCCGGCAGCCCCGTCAACCGGTTATTCCGCAAATGCAGCTCCCGCAACTGCCACAGCTTCCCCACCGCGTCCGGCAACGCCTCCAACGCGTTATCCCCCATCCGCAACTCCACCAGCCCCGTCATCCCCCCCAACGCCTCCGGCCACGCCCCAAACCGGTTCTCACTCAAATTCAAATACCGCAACCGCCGCAGCCGCCCCATCGCCTCCGGCAACCCCGCCAGCCGGTTATCGTGCAAATACAAAAAATCCGTCAACCCCTCCAGCTCCCCCAGCGCCTCCGGAACCGCCGCCAAAAAGTTGTGCCCCAAATCCAACATCCGAAGTCTCCGCAGCAGTGATACCTGCGCGGAGACTTCGGTCAATTCGTTATCTGCCAGGACCAGGGTTTCCAGCTCCGTCCGCTCCCAAACCCACGCCGGGACCTCCCCCAGCCGCTGTTTCCATAGGTCCAAATGGACAGAAGGGCTCACTTCTGCATCGCGCTTTTCACTGCCTTGAACCCGCCCGGAACCGCGAACATCGAATCATCGACGCCCGAATTCGAATAGTTCTTCGATTCAATCGTCATCTCCATCAGCGAAGCCTCGGAGATGAACGAACCCTTCGAAGGCTCAGCTGGAGCCGCGGGCGTCGAAGGAGGCGGCGGCGGCGGAGGCGGCTCTTCGGCCTTCTTCCGGCGCATTCCACCCAGCCCGCCCAGTCCACCGCCCAACCCGCCAATCCGGCCCAGTCGCCCGGCCACGGCGCCAGCCGCCGCGTCGCCCGCCACCTGACCAGCCGAAGGCTGCGGCTGCGAGGCCTGTTGCGCCTGCGCCTGCTGCATCTGTTCCATCTGCTTAATCTGCTCCGGATCGGTCGGCATCATCCGCATAATCTGCAACACCGGCACCCCGTCCATCAGCGCCATCTTCTTCGCCGCCGCGGCCATGCCTTTGCCCATTCCCGCCTGCGCCCCGCCAAACATCGCCGCCATGTCCATCTTCACCGCCATCCGCTTATGGAAATCGGCCACCTCGTCGTAGCCCGGCAACTTCGACGTCATCCAGTTGCTCATCTCCATCCGCATCTCGCCCTTCTGGCCCGTTTGCGGATTCGTCGATTCAAACTTCATCGACATCAAGACTTCCTTCGCCGGCAACCCGTTGATCGTATCGGTCTTCCCCGTCTCCTTCACGTCGATGTCAATCGTCGTGTCCGACGGCCCCGACCCGGTCTTCAAAACCGTCTTCTCCAAAAACGCCTTCATCTCGGCGAACGTCATCACCGAGTACTCTTTCTTCTCG
>CAMATG010000226.1 GCA_945860645.1 Candidatus Sulfopaludibacter sp. SbA3
CGTGGATTCAAAGTATTTGTGCTTGTCCTCCCAGAAGCGGCGGGCATAGGGCCGGAGGCGGGGAGACAATTGCCGGAGCAGATCGCGGAAGCCAGGGCGGGCTCCATCGCCAAAGAGGCGAAACAGTTCTGTGTGGTCACCGTGTTCGATGACGGCGAGCTTCAGTTCCAGCAGGGCGTTTTGCCGGGGATTCATGTCCACCGCATGGATCTCTTGGGGTTCGTCGAGCAGATAGTCCAGTGCATTGCACCCTGCGCTGGTAATCATCACCACACGGCTGTCGGGGCGCAACTGCAGCATCTGGCGATCGAGACGCGGATCCTCCCAACAGGTGTTGTAGATGAGCGTACTCGAGTGGACCTGCCGAAAGAGAACGTCGTGTGCGCGATCAGAAAGTGTCATTTAGAATCCAGGGAACAGCAAACGCCGGAGGGCAACGCCTCCGGGTACGGGAAGATGGCGGTGCGGGAAGCGGTCACGTGACGGTCAGTTTACGTTCGGAGTGTTGCAACGATGTGATGAGTTCCTGAACTCTGCGTGACGCCGTTTGCGGCTGACGGCTTAGGGCCGGCATTCCTCGATCAGTCCGGTAGCGAAGCGAATCGGGGGGAGCTGTGCCGAGGAGCGCATGATGTGGACAAGGGACACAAAGGTCCGGATGAGAACGGGTTCGCCGTTGGTCCAATACTCGGAAAGCGAGCGGGCCTGGCCGGGCACCACTTCATAGAAGACGCGGTCTGACCAGCGGCTCCAGCCGAGAGAGTGACCGGGCATATCACGAAGGATTTCCATGAGATTGTTCGCAATGCGCAGGGCGTAGGGCGTCTTGTATTGCGGCAGGAAGAGGATGTGGCTGCGGCGCTGGTGGCGGACCTCTTCGACGAATTCGTCGAAGGAGGCAGCGTTGGTTAGATTGATGTTTGCGTTGGGTTCGGTACCATGGCGATCGCCGCCGCTGATAAGGGGCAGTTGCAGGCGGGTGGCGAGGTCGACGACGGCTTTGTTTTCCTTCCACGGGCGAAGACCGTTGAGTTCAAGGGCGTGGATGTCGTGGTGGAACTCGGAGATGAAGCTTTCGACCATGGCGCGGTGGGTGGGTGCGCCGATGCCGGCTTCATCCCAGAGCGGATGATTGAAGACGAGGAGGGCATTGGGGAACTGGCGGAGCCAGGTCATCAATTCGGCGGGGCGGTCTCCATAGGCCAGAACTTCATGGGCGCGGGCATGCGGAAGATTGTGGATGCCGAGGTGGATGAAGGAGGCGGGCAGCTTAACGGTGAGTTCGACGGAGGCGATGTTGGATTCGTAGCGAGAGGCGTCGAGATTGTCGTGATCGGTGAGAGAAACAAGGGGGGCGAGGCCGAGGCTGGTGATTTGGGAGCTTTCGAGGCGGACGGCCGAGAGGGGGTCGAGCGGCGGGGTCCACCAGCCGCGGTTGAAGTCGATCGGATGTCCGTGAAAGGACTCAAAACGCCTGGAAAGGCGGTTGATTTCCCCTTGCAGAGCGGGAATGGAGGCTGCCATGCGGGGAATGAAATCCAAGCGTTCCTTGGAGTGCATGGTGTGGCTATGCAAAGACACACCGGTGCGAAATTGTTTGACGGTTGTCTGGTCCTTCCAGTGGAAGGAGAGGGGGAGGGGGAGGTTGTTAGACAAGTAAACTCCTGGTTGCAGGATGAATGTCCAAGGTTGCACTGGGATCGCGGAAGAATGAAAATTCAGGCACAAGGCGAGAAATGCCGGAGGCCTTGATGAGAATTTGCCGTGGTGACACACCGCATTCACGCGGCTGCAACGGCGGGTTGCTAGTTTTCTAACATGCCCTTTACCCGACGACGATTCGCGCAATCGCTGGCGACGGTGTCCACGTCCGCATCGATGATCGCTCAACAAACCGGCCTATTCCGGCATGGAGTGGCGAGTGGCGACCCGCTGAGCAACCGCGTCATCCTTTGGACGCGAGTGACGGTGGGGGCTGAAGAGGAAGCGGTGACGGTGGAGTGGATGGTGGCCGATGATCCGGCGATGCGACGGGTGCTGCAGCGGGGAGTCACATCGACCAACGTGGCCTACGATTACACGGTGAAGGTGGATGTGGCGCGGCTGGATCCGGGCCGCACCTACTACTATCAATTCGTCGCCAAAGGGACGAGCTCTCCCGTCGGGCGAACGAAGACGCTTCCGCTAGGGAATGTCGCGCGGAGCCGTTTCGCGGTGGTGTCGTGTTCGAATTTTCCCTATGGGTATTTCAACGCCTATCGCAACATTGGGGCGCGCACGGATCTGGACTTTGTGACGCACCTGGGCGACTACATTTACGAGTATGGGAACAGGGAGTACGGGGATGGGGCCCCGCTGGGACGGGTTCCGGTGCCGGACAAAGAGATCGTCACTCTGGCGGACTACCGGCAGAGGTATGCGCAGTACCGGAGCGATTCGGACTTGCAGGAGGCGCACCGGCAGCACCCATGGATTTTGGTTTGGGACGACCACGAATCGGCAAATGATGCGTGGGCGGACGGGGCGCAGAACCATACGCCAGGGGCTGAGGGAGATTGGAGCACACGGCGGGCGGTGGCGGCGCAGGCGTGGTTTGAGTGGTTGCCGGTACGAGAGAATCCGTTTCTTGGCGGGCAGATTTACCGGACGTTTCCGTTTGGCAATCTGATGGATCTGACCATGCTGGACACGCGGCTGGCCGGGCGATCGCAACCGACGGCACCAACGAGCGCGGCCCTGCTCGACCCGAGCCGGACTTTGCTAGGCGACGAGCAGGAGGGGTGGCTGTTTCAACAATTGAGCGCCTCCAGGAACCGTGGAACGAAGTGGCGGATTTTGGGGCAGCAAGTGATGATGGGGCAGTTGCTGAATCCGGACGGCACGCCGTTCAACGCCGACCAATGGGACGGTTACCCTGTGGCGCGAGCGCGGTTGCTATCGTACTTGGCAAGCAACCAGATAGGGAATGTCGCCGTGTTGACCGGGGACATTCACTCCTCGTGGGGAAATGAACTGACGGTGAATCCATTTGCGCCGGGATACACGGCCCAGGCGGTGGAGTTTGTTTGTCCGGCGGTGACGTCACCGGGGATCGACGACCGGGCGCAGGCGACAGGATTGCAGTTGCAGATCGGCGCAACGCATCCGCATGTGAAGTATGTAGAGCTATTCCGGCGGGGCTACCTGTTGATGGACGTGACGCCGGAGCGAGTCCAAGGAGAGTGGTACCACGTTCGGACGATCCTGGAGCGAACGGGGGATGAAGAGTTGGGCAAGGTGCTGTTCAGCGCCGCCGGAGAGAACCGGCTACAGGCGGGGACGGCGAGCATCGCGGCGGCGGGGGCGCCGGCGGCTCCCTAGCCGGGGTGGTCTGGTTCATGACGACGCTCGATCAGGTAGCGGCTCAACTTCGCCGGGAGCCAGGCGAGTTGCTGATACGGCGGTGGAACTGGAAGTCGGCGCTGTCGAGTTCGATCTGGCGGTCGTCGATTTTTCTGGCGGCGAACTTGCGGTCGGGGTGGGACGCGGCCCTGGGCGCGATGTTGGCGGAGTTTGTCTACCGGGCGATCTTTGCGGGATTTTATGGGGCATTGACGCAGTCGTTCCGGCAGGTGGAGCCGCGCTGGAAGGGCGCGGTGGCGGCGGTGACTACACTGGTGCTGGTGAGCCACACGGTGGAGTTCGGGGTGCACTGGCTTCGTGGAACGCCGAACTTGTGGACGAGCATTGGGGCCTCCTTGTGTTTCACGGTGGTATCGACACTCTTTAACGTCCATGCGATGCGGCGGGGCGTTCTTGTGACCGGGGAGGATGCGCAGAGTTTTCTTACGGATCTGCGGATGCTGCCGGGGCTATTCCGGAAGGAGGCGGCGGGGCGGGGGGAGTCGTAACTCATTCCACCGGGCGGCGGATAGGGTGCGTAGTCTCCGCGGGGCGGTTGGCGGAGGGGCTACAATGCCGGCGGTGCGACTGTTGTTTCCGGCCGGTTCGAAAGGCGAACGTGGAGGACGGCTCTCTTTGCGCGGCGAGGAGGGAGGAGGGCGGAAGGAGTCACCTGCGATCGGGATTTGGAGAAGGAACGGCGGAGAGAACCATGGCCCGTTCCGCGTCTATGCCCGCAAGGCACTGGAATCGCCGCCGTCCTACGTTGGCGAAATAGAGTGATGGGTGGGTCAGCGCGACGAGCGCAACGCGTCCGTGGGCGGAGGGAAGATCTCTGTACACATCCACACATCTGGATAGAGTCGGTGGAGTTGGCACGTGGAAAACGTGCTTTCCGAGTGCAGCCAGCGGTGCCAGACCGAGCGTTACGATGAGTTTTGGCTTCATGACTTCCAACTGACGCTCGAAGAAGCGGGCGGATCGTCGCACGAATTCGGGGTCACGAGCACCTGGAAAGATTCCCGTCTCCGGACCGTTTTCTCTTAAGCCCATGTAGAAGTTGGTGCAGAAGCAGTGGCGGAACGACAGGCCCAGCTTTGGGAAGATTTTCTCGATGTTTTGCCAAGTGCGGCTGGTTTTTGTTTCCGACCCCGCCTTTCTCGCGTTCTCGTAGGACGCGAGGGTATTGAAATCCTGGCCAACAACCATGACTTCCGGGGTATCTGGTTCGGCGCTGCCGTGTTCGTCGAGCCATAAGCCGAGTCCGCCGGGGAAGAAGGCCGTGCCGCGGATCAGTTCAGGGACCGGCACCACTCCCTTCGGGTAAGGGGGAAAGGTCTCTGACATTTCGGCCCAGAGACGCTCAGCTTTGATCCTCACAGATTGGTTGGGCACAGGCACCAGGATAGTATTTTGGGGCTGGAGGGAGGGCACTAGAAGCGGGTGCGGGCTTCGGATAGGTGGGTCAGCATTAACTCGACGTTGGCTTTGGTGAGGTTGCCGGGCAGACGCCAGGCGGCCCAGTCACCTTCGCGGATGAGTTGGCCGCCGTGGGGCCAAGGGTTGGCGTTGTTGGGCTGCGGGGCGGCGACTATTCGCCAGGCCAAGAGTACATGCCAGGCACCGGGGGTCCCGATGCGGCCCAAGACCTCGTGTTCGGCAATGGTAATCTCGGTGCCGTCGACCAATCCTGTCAGCCCGGCGGCCCAACGGGGGTTGGGCTGTGCCCCTGCTCGCTCTGCCAGGAGTCTCATCGGCGGGCGCTCGCCGGGGACAAAGGGCGAGTGGAGTACGAAGCCGCGCTGCGCGGCGATGCCCTTCATGTCATTCATTCGGAAGTTTTCGCGCAGCAGGGCTACTGCGAGGAGACCGACGATTACTAACACGCCGAAGACCCAATTTGGCATTGTTTGTTATTCACCCACCTTGCAGAAATTGCGGTAGTTCTCAGGGTAGCCCAGGGAGGTGGGGGAAGTCGGCGTGCATTTTTCCATTGCGTTGCGTGATTCTCCACCCTATACTGAACCACATGGTTCAGCATTATCAAGGCCAATTCGATTCGTCGTTCGGCGCGCTCTCTGACGCTACGCGGCGCGGTGTTCTGGAGCAGCTCGCGCGTGAGGACGCCTCGATCACGGCGCTTGCAGCGCGGTTCCAGATGACGCTGACGGGGATGAAGAAGCATGTCGGCGTGCTGGAGCAGGCGGGGCTGGTGACGACAGAGAAAGTCGGGCGCGTGCGGACGTGCAAGTTGGGCGTTCGGGGACTGGATGAAGAGGCGGCGTGGATCGAGAGATACCGACAGCTTTGGAGCGCGCGGTTCGATGGGTTGGATGCGGTTGTCGAGGAATTGAAGCGGAAAGAAAGGAAAGCGAGATCGACGAATGAGAAATAACACGACGGTGGAGCGGAAGTCCGAGCGGGAGGTGCTGGTGACGAGAACCGTGAACGGTCCGGCGCGCCTGGTGTTTGAGGCGTGGACGAAGGCGGAGCTGTTCCGGCAGTGGTGGGTACCGAAGTCGACCGGACTGCATCTGGTTTCGTGCGAGATGGATGTCCGGGTGGGCGGCGGGTACAGACTGGTGTTCCTGCACGAGGGAACGGAGATGGCGTTCTACGGGAAGTACGTGGAGGTGACCCCGCCGTCGCGGCTGGTTTGGACGAACGAGGAGGGCGAGGGGGGATTGACTGTCACAACGGTGACCTTTGAGGAGCGGGACGGCAAGACGTTTTTGACGGTGCACGATCTGTATCCTTCGAAGGAAGCGCTGGAGGCGTCGGGTGCGTCGGACGGGATGGCGGAGACGATGGATCAGCTGGACGCGTTTCTGGCTGGGATGGGCGTGTGAAGCGGGACGGGGAGTTGTTGGTTGCGATGACGGGGAAGGCAAGCTCCGCGAAGGCCGCTACGGGCGACAAACCCGTGTTTGCCTATATCGCCAGTTTGCCGGAACCGCAGCGGGGCATCGCCGAGCGCGTCGATGCCCTGGCGGCGGAGACGCTGCCGGGGCTGGAGCGGGCGGTGAAGTGGGGCATGGCTTATTACGGGGTGGACGGGGGTTGGTGCTTCTCATCGGGCGCCTTCGTCGGCCATCTGAAGGTGATGTTCATTCGGGGCACGTCGCTTGCGCCGGAGCCGCCGGTGGCGCCGATCGGGATGGGCAAAGCGACGCGCGGGGTGGAGTTGGCTTCGCTTGACGATTTAGATGAGGGGCGGGTGGCGGAGTGGATGCGGCAGGCGGCGACTATGCCGTTTGTTGGTGGGAAGAAGCGATGAGATAAACAGCCTTACTTGTAAGATTCCGGATCGTACTCGCTACTAATAGAATCGAAACGCGGATTCGATGCAGGAAGATGACCAGCAGCGGTTGTTCGACGGGTGGCTACAAAGCCACCAGGGACTTTTTTTCAAAGTGGTGCGGGCGTATGCGTTCACGCCGGAGGACCAGGAGGATCTATTCCAGGAGATTGCGACCCAGGTGTGGCGATCGGCCGCCCACTTCCGCGGGGAGGCCAGTGCGACGACCTGGATTTATCGGGTCGCCCTGAACACCGCCATCGCGTGGACGCGAAAGGAATCGAAACACCGCCATGGGAAGCAACCGGTAGAGGGAGTGGACGTCGCGATTCTCCAGGCCTCACCGGTGGCGGATCCGCGGATCGAATGGCTCTACGGGCAGATCCGGCAACTGAACGAGATCGACCGTTCGCTGACGCTGCTGTTGCTTGACGGCTACACCTATCAGGAGATGGCAGCGATGCTCGGCATCACCGAGAACTACGTAGGCGTGAAGATCAACCGCATTAAGACACACCTTACCAGTAAGGCCAAGGAGGAGGTTCGCGATGGAGTTTGAAGACTTGCAAGCGATCTGGGATACGCAGAACGACCGGCCCGTGTTCTCGATCAACGACAGCCGATTGGCCGTCGGGCTGAACCAGCAACGGGAACATTCCAGGCGGCGGCTCTTCCGCCTGCTGTTCGCTCCTGCGTATGTGGTGGCGCTCTTTATCACGGTGGCCTTAGGGTTTACATTCCTGGCCTTCTTTGTCAAGACGGTCACCAAGATGAGGCTGACCGACCCGCAAATGTCTATTTGGGACGGTGCGGCACTGATGGCGGGGGTGGGCGCGGCGTTGGCCGTGGTGGCGTCGATGTATAGAGAACGGCGCAAGCACGAAAGCGCCCAGAACGTGTTCGCTCCCTCGCTGCGGGAGGAATTGGAACGGGGGATTTCACAACTCGACTTCGAGCTAAGCTATTCCAGCAAGTCCCGGGTGTGGAACGTTCCGGCGCTTGTGTCGTTCGGAACCGGTGTGCTCTTGGTGGAAGTGGGCCGCCTCAACGGCGAGTCAACACCGTGGATGATGTTGGCGGTCGCCGTCGGTGGCGTCCTCTCGAGCGTTTGGGTTGGCTTCGCCGCAAAAAAGAAAGCCGTCGAACAAATCGAGCAGCGCAAGCATGCGCTTGTGTCGATGCGCGCGGCGCTCGATGAGAACGCATTGTGAAGCCTGTTGACCAGGAACGGTCGTGCGACGTGGATCGCGGCGGCGGGCGAACCGGTATTGCATGCGGAGGAGACTGTGCGCCGCAGGTGACGATCCGCTGTGCCGTCAGGGTGGAGTTTATCGCCCGAGGACGGCTTTGATGAAGGGCTCGATGACGGCGTCGCGTTCGTGAACGGGGATTTGATGGCCGTACCGAGGATAGACGATGACACGTGCCTCGCCGCCGCGGGCCTGAATCTGCGCGGCCAGTTGTCGAGCTTGCTCCGGGCTTGTGCGGTCATCCAAACCGCCGTTGAGGATGAGCACCTTGGCGTGGATTCTGGCTGGGGATCGGAGCATGGAACGAGATGTGAGTTCGTGATCGGCTCCTCCCGTTTCGCTACGCATCGCTTCGCTGACGAGCTTCGCTTCGAGGGTACTTGCAGTTGCGGCGAAGGCGGGCAGATCGAAAAGTCCTGAGACCAGGACGACTCCGGCGATTGACGAATCCGACTGCGCGAGGAGACCTGCGACCAGCGCGCCCCGGCTGATCCCTTCGATGACGACTTTCCCTTTCGCACTTTCGCCGGCGGCGGTGAGCTTGTCGATGACCGCGGAGACGGCGCGCTGGGTGAGCGGGTCGCAGAAATCGGGCGGTCCGCTCGATCGGCCATACCCGGGCTGGGAGATGGCGACGGCGAGATACCCGCGCTGGGCCCATCGATCCAGGACGCCCCAGGAGACAAAATCCTGCCCTCCGCTCCGCTGGCCGTTTTGATGTC
>CAMATG010000227.1 GCA_945860645.1 Candidatus Sulfopaludibacter sp. SbA3
TTTGATCCGCCGTTCAAAGGCCTGAAACTGCCGGTGATCCTCAGCAGTCAGTCCGATGTCCGGTTCGATGCCGTCCTGCCAGCGACCGTGCAGAAACAACCGCTCCTGGGGCGCATGGCAGAGCCAACGCTCATCCCAATGGCCGTCAACAAAGAGGCCGAACTCCGTGAAAAGCTCGCGCACCAACGTCGAATCGGCATTTGGCACGGGGACATAGTGCGCGCCCCAGGGGTAAGCGGAGATCTGGTTTCGCCCATGGCGCGAGTTGCCGCCGGCTTCCTTTTCGAGTTCGAGGACCAGGAAGTCGTGAAACCCCTTCTTTTCGAGCCACCACGCGGCGGAAAGGCCGGACATGCCGCCTCCGATGATGACCAGGGGGACTTTAACCGTTTGCCGGGGCGCCGGGATCGACTCGCGGTCGCGTATGGCATGTCCGGTGGACTGCGATTCGAAGACAAAGCCCCCCGTCACGGGGCGTTCGGCCTTGACGGTGAGTCCGATCAGGCCGGCGCAGGCGGCGCGGCGTGTAGGCCGGCTAATGGGCAAACTCCCGCCACTCCTTGTCGTAGTAGCGCACCAGCGCCTGGTCATTGAGCCGATTGGCTTCCGCCGGGACCGCGGACATATCCGCCGGGAACTGGAACATGGCGGCGAGGCTGTTTTGATCGAGGAACCGGAGTCCGGGCGGGACCTTCGGCTGCCGGTACTCACCGAGCCCTGCCAGTACGTAGCCCCACTCCCCAAAGCTGGGTACGTAGACGTGATAGGGCCAGGTGTTCAGACCGGCGGCATGAATCGTCTCATGAATACACCAGAAACTCTGGCGGGCGAACAGCGGAGAGGTACTTTGCACGGACAGCAGGGCGCCTGGGGCCAGATGGCGTTTCAGCAGGCGATAGAACGCGGTCGTGTAGAGCTTGCCGAGGCCGTAGTTGGTAGGGTCCGGGAAATCGACGACGACGAAGTCGAACTGCCCGCCATTTTCTTCGAGCCAGGGGAAGGCGTCGGCATTGACGACGCGGACTTTGTGATGGCGAAAGGCGTCGGAATTGAGCTTGCGGAGCAGCGAGTGGTCGCGGAAGAGCTTGGTCATGTCCGGGTCGAGATCGACCAGGGTAATGGACTCGACGGACGGATACTTCAGAATCTCGCGAACGGCGAGGCCATCGCCCCCGCCCAGTACAAGCACGCGGCGGGCGTTCGGCACAGCGGCAAGGCCGGGATGGACGAGCGCCTCATGATACCGATATTCGTCGCGGCTGGAGAACTGCAGGTGCGAATTCAGAAACAGGCGCAGATCGTCCTTCCAGCGCGTGACGACGATGCGCTGGTAGCGGGTATTGCGGGCCATGATGACTTCGTCGGCGTAGAGGGAGGAGTCGGCTGTCTCTGTGATGCGTTCGCCGACGACCATGCCAACGCCAAGCGCGGCGATAACGAGAACCGCGGCCCCTCGTAACCGGCCCACAGAGGTGAGTTTCGACTGGAAGATCCAGGTGGACCAAAGGGCGACGCCCGCGTTGACCAGGCCGAACAGCAGGGCAGAGCGGACCATGCCGAGTTTGGGGACGAGAACGAGCGGGAACAGAAGTGAGGCGCCGAGCGCGCCCAGGTAGTCAAACGTCAGAACGTTGGCGACCAGATCCTCAAACTGGAACCGCTCCTTGAGAATCCGCATCAGCAGCGGGATCTCCAGGCCGACCAGTATCCCGATGATCAGCACCATGAAGTACAGCAGGAAGCGGAAGGCTTCGGTGTAGGCGAAAGCCAGGAAGAGAATGGCAGAGGAGAAACCACCCACCAGGCCGACCATCAGCTCAATCGCGATAAACCGCTCCACAAGACGGCGATTCAGGAATTTACTCAGCCAACTGCCGATGCCCATCGCGAACAGGTACGTTCCGATGACGGTGGAGAATTGGAGAATGCTGTCGCCCAGCAGGTAGCTGGCCAGGGCGCCGGCGATCAGTTCATAGATCAGCCCGCAGGCGGCGATCAGAAATACACTGAGGAAAAATACGATCGCCATTGTGTCCCGCGAAGGGGCCTAGTGCACCGCCGCGGCGATGATGATGCCGATGCCGAGTGACATGAAACCGACCATGATGGCCAGGGCGATGTTGTGTTTTTCCACGATTTCGCCCCAAAGGTCGACAGGCGTGAGCTTGTCGCTAATGATAAAAGCGATCCAGTAAATGATCACGCCAAGGAAGGCGTAGATGAGCGCATTCAAGAAATGGTCGATGCGAAATTCCATGGTGGTTATTTCCCCCCGAAGTAGCGGGCGCTGCTGGCGTAGTGGCTACGGTAGGCGCCCGGGTTGTCACGAACTGATTTTGGCACGCCCTTCACTTCGTTGTAGGAGCCGAAGGACCAACCCGTTAAGCCGGAGTAAAACAACCCTCCGGCGATTAAAGAACTGTAGATCAGATAGAACTTACTCATCGTCGTCTCCCGAGGCGCTATTGGCTTGCCAGGCGATCGAATTCGGCGGTACGCCGTAGTCGCTTTCGGTCCAGCGGGTCTGTTCAAAGTTGCCGCGCTTGCGCCCCATAAAGGGGAGCGGGAGCAGCAAGAGGAACATGCCGAGGAAGTAGCGGAAGTAGAAGGGCACGTCGCGGATTAAGCGCACCGTATACGTGATCGGCTTGACCGCCAGCGGACTTGCGCCTGCGGGCACCGGTTCGGTTTCCGGCTCGATGCGTAGATAGTATTTTCCGCCGGGGATACTGGGGAGAATGGCCGCATCCAGCTTATCGTCCTCAGACCAGGATTCCCCTTCATCGACACCATGATAGGAGCTGATTTGACGGCCGAAATCGTAGGCCTGTCCGGTGTCCTCGTTGATCAGCGCCATGCCGAAGAAGGCCCAGGAATTGTCCAACTGCCCCATGACTTCGACGCGGAGATTGGCACTATTGCCCTTCAACTGGAACGGCTTGGTAACGAACGATTTTTCTCCAGTAGCGAGCGGCTGGAAGGTGTAGGTCTGCTCCATTACTGTCTCGTCCAGCGCGCGCATGGAGAAAAAGGTCATCATCCCGAAGAGCAGGGCGGCAAAGATGAAGAACAGTTTCCAGGGGCGGCCCTTCTGCACTTCGACGGGAGCGGGCTGGATGGAGTAGACGCCCACAGCCGGCGGCGGAGCACCGGGAAGCTGAAAGGCAGCCCAGATCTCCTTGCCGTCGATGTATTCGCCGCGGCTCCAGTTCACTTCGTTCTCGGTGGTTTCCGAGGAGAGCATTTTGGGGGCGGCAACGTAGTCGGCGGCGGTGACGATCTCACCAACTTTCACCTGCCAGGGGAATTCACCGATCACGAACCAGGTGTAGGCCTGCGCCGTTTGGAAGTGATCGTAGATCACGCCGTCGAAGGTCATCGTGGGCCGGTTGTAGTTATTCACGCCCGGCACCGGCAAAGACGGGATCGGGGTGACGAAACTCCAATGATTATCGTATTCGCTGATGTAGCGGAACCCTTTGTAGGGGTTGAACAGCACGTATTCGCGCCAAAAATAGTTCGTGCCTTCGACGTCGATCCCGCGCTGCTGAAAGCCGATGACTTCCCAGACGGCGCCGAACAGCTTCCCGCGGGAGCCCAATGGAATCAGCGGTTGCACGGTCATCTGCGCCTGGAAGCGCTGCAGGATGACGAGTTGCGGGTTGGTGGCGTCGAGGGTGACCGAACAGTAGGAACAGACCACCGCGGCGGCGGCGCCCATGGCGCGCAGTTCAATGGCGGAGCCGCAACTGGGGCAGTTCAGCGCCTTAGGCTTGGGGACGATTTTAGGGGCGCCGGGGTTCATGCGGTCCACCCTTCGAACTCTTTCAGAAATTTCAACTGGAGCGATTCGAATTCGACGAATTCACCGAGGAACAGGAGCGGCGGCGTCTCGGTGTAATCGATCGTGGCGAATCGCCCGTCCTGGGAGCGGAGATCGGCGAACGGGCAGCGCGACTTGTCCCAGTATTGAAAGGGCAGTTCCCCTTCCACGCCCTCGTAGTTGGCCTCGGTGAGCGCGGTGACCACCAGACCAACGCCCTGCTGGGTGTACTGAAACCCGCGATAGACCTCCGAGGGGCCCGGCAGTGGCGAGTCCGGTTGAGACAGAAAGCTAACGGCGTATTCCGCTTGGGCGTCGCTCAGCCAGCCATTCGAGCCATTGGAAAACAACAAATGCCATTCATTCCAGGCGCCAATATCGTGGCTGTAAATGATGCGCCCAATGACCTGAAAGGCGGTATTTCGATACATGCCCTCGGTGCCGATCTGAATGGGACTGATGTCCGGCGGCAGGTCGGCCACCTGACCCACTTTGGTCAGATTGACGTCGTGGCGCACCAGGATCGATTTGCAGTATTCGCAGGTGGTCTGAATGGCGGAAGACCAACGGAAGCGAATCGGCGCGCCGCAGTTCGGGCAGATGGCGGTTGGCTGGCTCATTGTGTGGTGTGGTAGGGCCGCTCCAAACGGCGTACGCGCACTGCAGTGGCCCCCAGTTTCTCACGCAAGTACTTCTCAAACTCCCACTCCGGCCGGGACCGGCAGCAGAAGACGTTCAAGCAAAGGGAACCGAATTCAGGAAAAGTATGACAGGCCAGATGCGACTCCGCAAGCAGGCACAGTCCGGTGATCCCGCCCGCGCCAGGAAACTGGTGCCATTGGGTATCTGCCACCGGATGCAGGGCCAGCCCGGCGATCAGGTCATCGAAAACAGCGCGGAGTTGAGACAGGTCCTTGAGGCGCTCGACTTCGCAGCCGAGCGCTTCAATGACCCATTCACAACCTTCACCGCCGGAAAAATCGGCCATGGCAGAACAGTTTATCAAGCCGCCGGCTGTGGCGATCCGCATTCGGCGCAGAACTTCGCCGCACGGAGGATCTTATTGCCACAGTTGAAGCAGAACTTCATCTCGCCAGAAGGGGCGGCAGCCGGGGGTGCGGCTTGCGGCGGAGCCGCCTGAGGAGCAACCGGGGCGACCGGCGCCACGGGCACCGCGCCCATGGGCGGGGGCGCCTGCGGAGGCGGTTGTTGCGGCTGGTAGGCGGCGTTCAACGCTCCGCCCATCGCCTGCGCCATACCATACCCGGCGGAGAGCCCGGCGCCGATGCCGGCGATGCCGCCTTCGTTGGCCGCGGCAATCGGGATCGACTGCGCCACCTGATACTGCGTATACCGGCCCATATCGCCCAGCATGTTCATCGAAATCCGCTCGTCCAGGCGCTTCTGCAGCTCTTCCGGCAGCGAGAATTCGCGAACGATGAAGCTGTCGAGCGTCAAGCCGTACTCGGCGTACATCGGCTTCAGGCCTTCCATGATCTGCTGGCCCAGCTCGACTTGATTGGCGATCAGGTCAAGGAACGGGATGGAGCTTTGCGCAATGGCATCGGCCATGCGGCCGAGCGTCATGTCACGGAGCTGGCCTTCGATCTCGGCCACGGTGTAGGTTTCGCGCGTGCCGCTCACCTTGACGTGGAAGGTACGCGGGTCAGAGATGTGCCAGGAGTACACGCCGTTGCCGCGGACGCGGATCGCGCCGAATTCGCGGTCGCGAATCGTCAGCGGATTCGCCGTGCCCCAGCGCTGGTTGATCTGCGTCCGAGTGGAGAAGAAGTAGACGTCGCTCTTGAACGGGGATTGAAACATCTTGTCCCAGTTCATGAGGTTGGTAAGAACCGGCAGAGTCTGGGTAGACAACGTGTAGAGGCCAGGCCCGAATACGTCGGCCATCCGGCCCTCATTGACGAATGCACCCATCTGCGATTCGCGAACGGTCAGCTTCGCACCGTTCTGAATTTCCATATCCTGCATGGGGTAACGCCACGCAAGAATCCCGTCGCCGGGCTCAACCCAATCGATTACGTCAATAAACTGCTTCTTGACGAAATTCCCAACGGCACCACTCTTCAAGAAATCACCGATTCCCATGGACTTTTATCCGATCCTTTCCCAATCAGAGGAGCTACTTACATGCAGTATAACGAGTGCGCGGGCTCGAAAGTTCAACAAATCGACAAGTCAGGAAGCGGCGGCTGCGGCATCGGCGGCGGCCGGGCCGTCGGCCTCTGCCTGCGCCAGGATTTCCCGGGCCGACGCGGCCAGGGTTCCGGCCACTTTCACTTCAAAAGGAAGACTGGGCAACCCGTAGGCGCCTTCGACGACCACGGAAATCCCGCTCTGCTCCAAAAGCCCTTGGACCGCGGCCACCTGCATCTCCGCATCGACACCCTGAAACACAGCGATCGTCTCCAGGTCGAGAGCAGACGATGGGTCGGCCTCGCCTTCTCCGCCTTCCAGGATTCTCTGCGCGTCTTCGGCCTGATCGGCACGAACGGCCACAACCACTTCGGCATCCAGGCCGGCGGCCAACAACTGGTCACGAACCTCTGCGGCGTCGAGTTCGGCGCCACCGCGAATGATTACCCAGCTTTCGTTGCTCATGCCCGGAGGATATCAGGAATATCGGGCGGGAGATAGGCCGCACGGGCTTCGCGGCTTTCAAGCAGGTTGTAGGAGTAGTAGAAATCAAAGAGCCGCCCGCGGTGCGCAAAGGCCGCGACAACGGCGCGCGCGGCATCGTAGGCGGTGGCATGGCGCCCCAAACCGCCGATCAACTCGCCGATGCGCTCCACCCAGAAACAGGTAACGGTCTCGTGATAGCCGTAGTCGGGCGTGCTGACGATGCCTTGGCTGTCGTTATAGCGGAGGATCCGATCACGCACGGTTGCGACGGTTCCACCACCGTGGATTAGGGTGGTGGCCACAGCGAGATGGGCGGCGTGACTCCACTCGGCGCGAGGCAATGTTCCGGCGGCA
This sequence comes from Candidatus Sulfopaludibacter sp. SbA3, assembly GCA_945860645.1. Lineage (GTDB taxonomy): Bacteria > Acidobacteriota > Terriglobia > Bryobacterales > Bryobacteraceae. The sequence goes on from CAMATG010000227.1 coordinate 6,818, forward strand.
AAGTCATCCAGAAAAGTAGAGAACGATTCAATCGAAAGCAAGAACGGCGGCATGTAAACGATTCCTATATAATTATCCTACATGACTTACGATTCAAAGGCTAATGAGCCGTCTGACAAACTGGATCGAATCCTGATCACGCGCTTAGCGGAGGATGCGCGGGTATCGTGGGCCGAATTGGCGGTGGAATTGGGGATGTCGGCGCCAGCGATTGCCGATCGGGTCAAGCGACTCAGGCAGCGGGGCGTCATCCGTGGTTTTCATGCGATCCTGGACCCGCCATCTATGGGCCTGAATCTCACCGCGTTTATCGCGGTTACCCTCACCCATCCCCGAGCCAGGGCGGCCTTCCTGAAAGTGGTCCACAAGCAGGGCGAGGTGAAGGAGGCGCACCACTTGGCGGGCGAAGACGACTATCTGCTGAAGGTACACTGCCGGGATACGTCGCACCTGGAACACTTCCTGACGGACATTTTGAAGTCCGTTCCCGGAGTGCAGCGCACGCGCACGTCGATCGTACTGGGAACGGCGAAGGAGTCGGCCACAGTGTTGCCCATTGAGTGATTTGGCGTTCCGCGGGCGCCTGCGGTATACTTGAGTTTTGCCGCTTTCGGGCGCGTAGCTCAGCTGGTTAGAGCGCCTGCTTCACACGCAGGAGGTCCGGGGTTCGAGTCCCTGCGCGCCCACCATTCCCAAACGTTAGTTGTTTCGGAAATTCGCGGCTTTCGCGTCCCAGGCGCCAGAAAACACCCGCAACTTCGGCCGGGAAGTTTGTAGTTTGGTCAGACCGTTCTGCGTTACCGCGGTTCCCTTCAAATCCACTTCCTCCAGGCTCGGCATCGAAGCAAGGATGGCAATGGCGCTATCGTCAACCCGGTCACACCCCTGCAGTCGCAATTTCTGCAATTTGGGCAGCGCCTTCATCTTTTCCAGCCATCGCGGCGTAACGCTCATAGCGCTCACGGTTGCAAATCGGGCGCCCTCCACCCCAACGCCAATGGAAGTGCAGCCAAAACGCAAATCCCGCAACTGCGACAGCGTCAGCACAGCCTCCAAACCGACGTCGGACATGCTGATCGCCCACACGTTCGAATCCGTCCCCTGGCGCCCGCTCAGATCCAGATACGTCAAACCTGGCATCTGTCGCAACGCCTGCAATCCGGAGTCGCCCAGTTCATTGCCGCCAATCGTCAACGCTTTCAGATTCGGCAACGCCGTCAGGCGCTCCAGCGCCACATCGGTCAGCATCACCGATCCCAGGTCCAACGTCTCAATCGTCGAAATCCCCGCAATATGCTCCAGAGCCGTATCGCTCACTTTGGTGCCATGCAACACCAACCGCTTTAGTTTTCGCCAGCTCTTGATCGCCGCCAGCCCCTCATCAGTCACATACTCCGCAAATCGAAGATTCAGGTCAACGATCCCCGGCAAGCCCCGCAACTCCTGCATCCCCTGGTCCGTCACGCGCGTCAACGAAAGGTCAAGCGCCGTCAGCGCGGAAAACTTTGCCAACCCGCGCAGATCGGCATCCGTCACCCAACTGGCGCGAAAGTTAATCGAGGTCACCTGCCCCGCCGCGTTCCGGGAAGCCGTTCCGCCCGCGCCCGTGATCCACCCCGCATCGTCCGCGCCGTCCACCGCGCCGATAACCGGCAAGCCGATCAACAGGACCATCCAAACACCTGGTTTCATCTAGCGCGTCCTCCGGTTCGGCAGCGCCGAATCCCGATCAAAAACAATCTTGCAGCTCGCCAAACCGGCGCTCAACTCTCCATAGCCCTTCTCGGAAATCAGCGTGTGGTAGAGGTTCAACGAACGAAGTCCGGC
>CAMATG010000228.1 GCA_945860645.1 Candidatus Sulfopaludibacter sp. SbA3
TCCGTTGGAGTTGCAGGCGAAGTTGCTGCGGGTGTTGCAGGAGGGGGAGTTTGAGCGGGTGGGGGAGGATGTGACGCGGCGGGTGAGTGTGCGGGTGATTGCGGCGACGAACCGGGACTTGCGGAAGGAGGTGGCCGAGGGGCGGTTCCGGTTGGATCTGTATTACCGGTTGGGGGTGTTTCCCATGGAGGTGCCGCCGTTGCGGGAGCGACGGGAGGACATTCCGTTGCTGGCGGCGCATTTTGTGCGGGCAGCGTGCGCGCGGTTTCATGTGGCGGAGCCGCGGTTGCCGTTGCGGGAGTTGGAACGGGCGCAGGGGTATGGGTGGCCGGGGAATGTGCGGGAGTTGCAGAATGTGGTGGAGCGGGCGGTGATATTGGCGCGGGGCGGAGTGATTTCGTTTGAGTTGCCGGATGCGGCGGGGGTTGTTGTGGCCGAGGGTGGGGAGGTGGTGACGGAGCGGGAGTGGCGGTTGCGGGAGAGGGCGAATTTGCTGGCGGCATTGGAGAAGGCCGGGGGGAAAGTTTCGGGGGCGGGCGGGGCGGCGGAGTTGTTGGGGGTGCATCCGGCGACGCTGGCTTCGCGGTTGCGGGCGTTGGGGTTGACCAGGGGCAGGCGTTGAGGGCCCGTACGTTTCGGCTGCGATTACGAGGGTGCAAAGAAGAATTCCCGGGATGCGTAGCCAAAGTGAGCTGCCCGCAGTTTTGCGATGGAAGTCACGAGGGTGAGGCGGCGGCGCCATTTCCGGAGGGTTTTGCGATTTGCTTTGGGCCGGGTATTTACGGGTAGGGGATTTCGATGTCGATAAATGCGCCCGGGCGGACAGAGGCAAGAGCGCCGACTACGAGGGTGGGCCAGTGGCGGATGCGGGTCCAGTCGTTCGTGTCGATGACCATGATGGCAACGCGCCTCTCGCTGTGGTTCTGCTGATAGCGGATTCCCTTATCCGTTGTGATCATGAGGTCGAAGCGGCTGGCCTCTGCAGCCGCGAGTAGGTCGCCGTTTGTGAGTTCCGCCCAACCGCGTTCGTATGCGGTCTCGACTTCATGACCGGTTAACCACTTGCGCAAGGGGGCTGGGGTGTTGTGATCGAAGAGGATTCGAATCAGGCCGGGACGCAATCCGAGAGACTTTTCGCGGCATGCTCCAAGACCTGATTGACGTGCTCCTTCGACACGCCGGGGAACCACTCGACGAACTCGGTGACGGTGGCGCCGCCTTCCAGGTTGGCGAAGAGCGCGGAGACGGGAACGCGGGTCCCTCGAAATAGCCACGCACCGCTGACCTTCTGCGGGTTTCGTTCGACGGCGGGGCAGGTTGTCCAATCCAGCATAGGTGACTCCCCTCTCATTATTACGCCGGGAGGAATTGCGCCGGGAGGAGGGGGTTGTGGGACACTGGCGGCATGCGATGCCCACGGGAGTTGCGGACGAAGAAGAAGCTGCTTTGGTCGACGGGGACCGGGGTGGATGTTTGGGCGATGTTGCGGGCGGCGGAGGCCGGGGATGTGGTGGCGGTGCGGGGTTTATTGGAGAAAGATCCTTCGTTGGCGCGGTGCCATTTTGCCTATCGGACGCCGTTGTATTTTGCGGTGCGGGAGAACCGGTTGGGGGTGGTTTCGTTGTTGTTGGATTTGGCGGGGAATACGCTGGGGTTGGCGGTGAACGACACGTTGTTGGGGGTGGCGCGGGAACGGGGCTATGGGGAGATGGTGGCGTTGTTGGAGACTCGGGTGAGCCGGCGGGGGGAGGCGATGGGGGCGGCGATCCGGGAGCGGAATTTGCGGAAGGTTAGGCGGTTGTTGGATGGGGATTCGTCGTTGGTTGGGGCGGTGGATGAGCGGGGGAATCAGCCGATTCATTGGGCGGTGATGGCGCGGCATTTGGGAGTTATTGATGAATTGTTGGTTCGGGGGGCGGATGTAAATGCGCGGCGGTTTGATGGGGCGCGGCCGATTCAGCTGACCAATGGGGATTATTTGTATCGGGGGTGGCGGGACGTCTCTTCGAAGACATCGCCGCGGGCGGTTTTGGAGCATTTGCGGGCTCGGGGGGCGGATTGTGACCTTTGCACGGCGGCCTATATTGGGGATTTTGGGCGGGTGCGGGAGGTGGTGGAGCGGGACCCGGGGGCGGCGAATCGGGCGTCGGAGTATGTGACGTATTATGCGTGTTCGGGAACGCCGTTGCGGAATGCGGCGGCGGGCGGGCATATCGATATTGTGCGGTTTTTGCTGGATGCGGGGGCGGATCCGAATTTGCCGGAGGAGGGGATCGCGCCGTTGGGGCATGCGCTGCATATGGCGGTTTGCAATGGGCATGGCGCGATTGTGCGGTTGTTGTTGGAGTGGGGGGCGCATGCGAATGTGCCGGTGGAGAGTTCGGCGGATACTTTGAGCGCGGCGATGCGGAATGGGGATGCGGAGATGGTGGCTTTATTGGCGTCGCATGGGGCGTCGCGGGAGTTGCATTTGCTGGCGTATTACGGGGATGTGGTGACGGCGGCGGCGATGTTGGGGGCTGATTCGCGGTTGGCGGATGACCCGGATGCGTTGGCGAATGCGGCGGGGGAGGGGCAGGAGGCGTTTGTGCGGTTGTTGTTGCGGGTGCGGCCGGGGTTGGCGCGGAAGGTGGGGGTGGGTGGGAAGACGCGGGTGATTACGGAGTTGTTGTTTGCCGATGGGATGGATCCGAATTTTCGGGATTGGTTGGGGGCGACGCCGTTGCACCATTTTGCGCGGCGGGGGGATTTGGAGAATACGCGGCTGTTTTTGGAGCGGGGGGCGCGGGTGGATGTGGTGGATGAGGATTTGCGGATGACGCCGTTGGGGTGGGCGGAGCGGTTTGGGAAGGGGGAGGTGGCGGAGGTGTTGCGGGGGAATTGTGTGTGACACGGTTTTTGGGGGAGGGTGGTCGGTCGGTGTATGGGGGGCTGGTTCGGGGATTATTGCGTTTGGCGGTAGGTGACTGATTGGGAATGGCTTGTTGAGTTTTCGGCTTGACTGCGAACGGGCGGGACCTTTTTCAACAACGAGCTGGCTGGGAGGGGAGAGCGAAACCGTGTGTGACACGGTTTTTGGGGGAGGGCGGTGTTGAGGGAATTGGGGTTAGGGGTTAGGTGGGTGGCGGGAGTGGGTGGGAATTAATTGTGTGTGACACGGTTTGGGAGATTAAATTGGTGCCTGGCACCAATTTAATGTTGGGAGGGGGGAAATGGGGCGTTTTCGGCCTGTTTGGGGGCCGGTGGGGAGGAATAATCCTATTTTTGGCGGGTTTTAGATTAAATTGGTGCCTGGCACTAATTTAATGATTGGAGGCCGGCGACGGTGGGGGGGCTGGGTTTGAAGTTGCCGAAGCGGTAGCCCTCCGCGATTCGCAGCGGCGTCCAGCCTTGCTTGTTTGGTTTGTTCCACACTTCCTTTTTTGCGCCTTTGGCGGCTAGGAGCTGGATGGCCTTCGGGTAGTTTTTGTACGCGGCGCTATGCATCGCCGTCTCCCCCTTGTCGTCTACCGCGTTGGGGTCGGCTCCGATGCTGATTAGGTACTCAATCGCCTCCAGGACTTCGGGTTCGGTTCCGCTGTCTTCGCCGGGGGACCTTGTGCCTAAACCGGCGGCGGCCATTAGGGGCGTTGAGTTGTCGGCGTTGTTGATCTTTGGGTCGGCTCCGAGTTCGACCAGGACTCGCATTAGCTCGGTGTCGGCGGTGCGGGCGGCCATGAAGAACGGCGTCGCGCCTACGGTGTTGATTGCCGTCATGCCCAGGCCGATCTTCTTCGCCATTCGCGCATTCAGGTTGGCGCCTTTGGCGGCTATTTTGCGCACGAATTCGATGGCTGTCATGGCGCCGGAACCGTCGGGGGCGGGGTCGTTGTCGCCTACTCCGGGTTTCCTTACCGTTGTGATGGCGTGGAGGACGGTCAGGCCGGGGAGGCTCGCGTTGGGGTCGGCTCCGAGGTCCAGTAGCACGCTGGCCAGTTCGTAGTGGGCGTTGGTGACGGCGATTAGTAGAGCCGTTGTGCCAGGGCGTGGGCCGGCTCGGACTTGGGCGAAACGCTTGCCGGAGATTAGACCGGGTTGAATGGTTTCGTTGATGTCGACGCCGGCCTTTACCAGCGTTCGGACTACGCCGATGTGGCCTTCGCGGACGGCGAACAGGAACGCCGTATAGCCGGAGTCGACTCTGGCGTTTAACTCGGCTTTGGCGGCTAGCAGGGCTCCGACGGCTTCGCCGTTACCTTCAGCGGCGGCCCACATGAGGGCCGTTTGGCCGCTCTTTTGTTCGCGTGCGTTGACCGCCGCTCCGGCCTTCAGCAGCGCGCGAATGGCGTCCGGTTTCCCGGTCCGGGAGCAGGTCATCAGCGCCGTTTCGCCGCCGGGGAGGGTGGTGTTGGGATCGGCTCCTGCTTTTAGCAGCAGATCGACCATGGGGGCGCTGCCGTTGGTGCAGGCGAGGGACAGGGGCGTGATGCCGAACTGGTTGGCTGCTTTGGGGTCGGCTCCGCTCTTGAGGAGTCGCTGGGCCCCGGCTACGTCATCGTTGTGGGCGGCCCAGTGGAGAGGCGTGGTTCCGTCGGGGTCTATCGCGAATGAGACCACGGCGGTCAGGAGGAGGAGCGGCCACTTCACAGGGCTACTTTGCCTTTGCTGTCGGCGAAGGAATCGATGCGGACGCCGGCGCGGTCGAGTAAGGTCAGGTGGAGATTCGCGAGCGGCGTTGCTTTTTCGTAGCGGATGTGGCGGCCGCCCGGGGTGCGGCTGCCACCGGCTACGAGGATGGGGAGATTCGTGTGGTCGTGCTTGTCGGCGTTGCACATGCCGCTGCCGTAGAGGTACGTCGTGTGGTCGAGGAGGGTGCCGTCGCCGTCGGGGATCGACTTCAACTTTTCGAGGAAGTTGGCGAATAACGACACGTGGAAGGCGTTGATTTTGGCCACTTTGGCGAGTTTTTCGAGGTCGCCGCCGTTGTGGGTGAGCGGGTGGTGCGGTTCGGCAACGCCGATTTCGGGGTAGGTTCTTGTGGACGTTTCGCGGGCGAGCTGGAAGGTGATGACGCGGGTGACGTCGCCTTGGAGGGCTAAGGCTTGCAAGTCGAACATGAGGCGCGCGTGGTCGGCGTAGGCGACGGGGACGCCGATGGGACGGTCGAGATCCTTCAATTTGCTGTCGGCGGCTTCGGCTTCCGCTTTTTGGACACGGCGTTCGACTTCGCGGACGGTATCGAGGTATTCGGCTACCTTGGTTCGATCGTTGGCGCCGAGCTTCTTTTGCAGGCGGGCGATGTCTTCTTTGACCCAATCGAGGAGGGAGGCGTCTTTGCTGAGTTCGGCGCGGCGGTCGGCGGCGGGGCCACCTTCTCCGAACAAGCGTTCGAAGGCCAGGCGGGGGTGGGCTTCGGCGGGGAGGGGGGTGGTGGGGGAGCTCCAGGAGAGATTGTTTTGATAGACGCAGGCGTAGCCGTTGTCGCACTGGCCGACGGTAGAGAGGAGGTCCATGGCGAGTTCCAGGGACGGGAGGCGGGTGGCTTGGCCGATCTGTTTGGCGGCTAGCTGGTCGGCGGTGGTGGCGAGGTGGTAGTCCGTGGATTCGGTCCACTTGGCGGTGGCGGCGGAGAGGAACGCTGCGTTGGAGGTGGCGTGGGTGCCGGGGTACGCGTTGCGGAGTTCGAGATTGGTGACGACGGTGAGGTGGTCGCGCACGGATTCGAGGGATTTCAGGATGGGCGAGAGCTGGCCGAGGGGGCCTTCGGGCGAGGCGGGCGTCCAGTCGGGGATGTGGGCGCCCATGGGGATATAGACATAGCCGATGCGGCGGATGGGTTTGGCGGGCGCGGCGGAGAGCGCGGGGACCATGGCGTCGAGCATGGGCAGGGCGAGGGCCGTGCCGAGGCCGCGGAGCAGGGTGCGGCGGGGGAGAGATTTCTGGGTGATGATCATGACGATCTCCTCATTTGGAATGGGGTGCTGTTGACGATGGACAGGATGAAGGCCGAGAACTTGAAGTCCTTGGGTTGGGTTTCGCGGACGATTTTGCGGATGGCGGGGGCGTCGCTCGCTTCGACTCCTCTGCCGAGGGCGTAGGTCATTAGCTTTTCGGTGAACGTCCCGGCGAAGATTTCCGGGCGGTTTAAGAGCGCCTTTTGGAGGCCGTCGACACCTTCGAACTTGCTGCCGTCGGGGAGGCCGCCGGAGAGATCGAGGGGGCGGGCGTTTTCGGTTTTACGGTAGCGGCCGACGCCGTCGTAGTTTTCCAGGGCGAAGCCGATGGGGTCCATGAGTTGATGGCAGCCGCGGCAGGCGGGGTTGTCGCGATGTTCGGCGAGGCGTTCGCGCATGGACATGGGTTTCGACATGTTCGCCTTTTCCGCTAACGCGGGGACGGCGGGGGGAGGGGGCGGCGGCGGGACGCCGAGGATGTTTTCGAGGATCCATTTGCCGCGGATGACGGGGGAGGTGCGGGTGGCGTAACTGGTGACTGTGAGAATGCTGCCGTGGCGGAGGAGGCCGCCGCGGACGCGGTCGGACTCGGGGAATTCGATGCGTTGGAAGCGGGGGCCGTAGACGTTGGGGATGCCGTAGTGTTTGGCTAATCGGCCGTTGACGAAGGTGTAGTTGGCGCGGAGGAGGTCGAGGACGGAGCGGTCTTCGCGGACGATGCTTTCGATGAAGAGTTCGGTTTCTTTTCGGAAAGCCTGGCGGAGGTTGTCATCGAAGCCGGCGAATAAACGCATGTCGGGGTTGGAGGAGCTGAGGTTGCGGAGATAGAGCCACTGTTCGGCGAAGTTGGTAATTAAGACGTTGGCGCGTTTGTCGGCGAGGAGACGGCGGACTTGGCGCTCCAGTTGAGCGGGTTGTTTGAGCTTGCCTTGGATGGCGGCGTCGAGGAGTTCGTCGTCGGGGATGCTGGACCAAAGGAAGAAACTCAAGCGCGTGGCGAGTTCGAGGTCGCTGATTTTGTAGGCGGTTTTGGGGGCGACGTTGGCTGGGTCGGCTTCGACGCGGAAGAGGAATTCGGGGCTGACGAGGACGGCGCGGAGGGCCATTTCGATGCCGGTTTCGAAGTCCGGTTGTTGCTTGAAGAATTTCAGGGGGGCGGCGATGTCAGCGTCGTTCACTGGACGCCGGAAAGCGCGGCGGGCGAGGGTGGTGATGACCTTTTTGGCGCAGGCTTCGTCCTTGGTTTGGCAGACGAAGAGGCGGCGGCGGCTGGGGGTATCGCCGGGGGCTTGATCGCCGTAGGGGCCGTTGATGGTGACGGAGTAGACGGCGGGTTGGACACGGGGGTGACGGTCCATGTTGAAGTGGGCCTGGTAGGGCTGGCGTTCGGTTTCCAGAAGCGCGCCGGTTTTGCGGGGGAAGGCGACGGCGACGGTGTGGGGGCCGGCATTTAGGGGGATTTTTACGTTTAAGTGCTTGTCGACGAGGTTGTGGTCCTGGCCGGTGGGGGGCGGTTTGACGGTAAAGGATTTGACGGGGGCGCCGTCGATTAGAAGGGTGACTTCGTGCTGGCCGGCGATGCCTTCTACGTGTTCGTTGCGATCGCGGGCGAGGCGGATTTGGAACTCGTACTCGGCGTTGACGGGGAAGGTGTATCGGACAACTTTGCCGCCTCGGGTGCCGAGGGGGAGGCCGTCGAAGGGGTCCTCTTGGGTGAGGTCTGGGGGGAGGTTGAAGGTTTCGCCGCCGGGGGCGCGGGCGGGGGTTCCGACGGTGAGGCGGGCGATTGTGCGGGCGGCGGAGAGGTAGCGTTCAAGCAGTGTGGGGGACAGGTCGCCGACGGTGATGTTGTCGAAGCCGTGGCTGGATTCGTCGGTGGGGAGGAGGTTGGTTACGTCGATGTCGACGGCGAGGAGGTCGCGGATGGCGTTTTGGTATTCGGTGCGATTGAGGCGGCGGAAGGTGTCGGTGCGGCCGGGGTTTGTTGGCAGGCCGTCGAGGGATTTTTCGAGGGTGGAGATGGTGGCCAGATAGGCGGCTTCGGCAGGGTGGGGGATACCGAGGGGGGGCATGGTGCGGCCGCGGAGGCGGCGGAGCACCTTTTCCCAGCGTTCGGGGTGCTGGGCGGGGGTGGAATCTTCGAGGGTGAGATTGCCGTTGCGCGTGGCGCGGCTGTGGCAGCCGAGGCAGTTTTTGCTGATGAAAGTTTGCTCGGGCGATTGGGATTGCGCGGCGGCGCTGAGGGCTGCCAGGCAATACAAGGCCTTGAGCGCAAGACGGCTCATGATACGCACTATACATGAAACGCTACAGGGATTGGGGCCACTATGCGGATATGCCACTGAACCGCTATGGAGTACTGAAGGGCGCGGTGCTACATCGCCTGCGGCCAAAGACGAATAAAGACCACTTTCAGATTCTGGTGACCGACGGAAAGGCGCAGCACCGGATTGCGGTGAATGTGCTTTCGAAAGTGAAGCCGTCGGAGCTGTCGTACTTTACGACGAGCACGCTGCCGGCGGGGCTGCGGGCTTCGTTAAAGAAGCTGAAAGACGGGTTTACGCCGTTGGGGAGCAAGCCGGGCGGGCTGGCGTTGGATTTTGTGCGGGGCGGGTTGTTTGCGAAGGCGGACATGACGGTGTTGCCGAACATCAAGCCGGGGCCGAAGAATGATTTGGGGGATTTCCTGGACGAGGCGGTGATGGACGCG